>CALLYL010000819.1 GCA_937859535.1 uncultured Myxococcales bacterium | reverse complement strand
GCTGTAAAGTTATGCTGCCGAGGCTGCTATTTTGGTTCTGTTAGGCGCTCTTAGTGAGGCCATGACCAAGGCACCACCGACAGTCCTCGATAAGGTACCTAGGAACCACGATCGCTGCCAAAGCAAGCTCACGGAGGCGTCCCTTTCTTCACTTTTTTCTTATTTCCAAAGACTACGGGCTCGTCGACTTTGACTTTGTCGCGCTTCGGCGGCTTCCCAATGGACTTGGGAGTCTTGCCCGGACCAGCGGGGGTCGTGCTGGAATTGTCTTTGGGCGGCTCGGTCTTGTCCGTCTCCTTCGGGGGAGCCGTTTGAATGACCTCTTTGGGTTTCGGCTCGACTGGCTGCGTAATCTTCGGCGGATCGACGCGAGGCGGCGGCTTTCGTCCGAGCACCACCCAGGTCACCGTCCCCAGCGCGAGCGTGGACAGCGCCACTGCGGCGGCCATCAGCACAGGCTTACGGGAAGCGGACTTGGCGGTCAGGAGCGGAATCGCGGTCTGCGAGCCACGTGCTCCAAAGTGTTCTTCGAGCCGCTGCACGACCTCGCTCATGCTCGGGCGGTCTTTGGCTTCCTTTGACAGCATCTGCGTGATGAGCGATGCGATCGGTGCTGGAATGGTCGTTGGCAGCGGCGGTGGCGGACGAACGATGTGCATCCGCAGCACCGCAGCCATCGATGCGGACTGAAACGGTGGTGCTCCCGTCAACAGCTCGAAGCTCATGCATCCGAGCGCATACACGTCGACGCGATCGTTGATGGTGGCGCTGCCCTCACACTGCTCGGGGGCCATATACGTTGGGGTGCCCATGGCAACGCCCGCCGTGGTCCGTCGTCCCTCGCCGCTGGGATCTTCGAGTCGTGCGATGCCAAAGTCGAGGATCTTTGCCCGTTCACCACCAGCGGCCTCGGCATCTTTGACGACGAACACGTTTTCGGGTTTTAAGTCTCGGTGAATGATGCCGCGCTGGTGGACTGCTGCCAGTGCCGAGGCTACTTGCCGGATCATGCGGGCGACTTCTTCCAGCGCCATGCCCGTTTGTTGGCCGTTGTGCTGGTGCTTTTCGAAGCGCGACCACAGGGTCTCTCCTTCGAGAAGCTCCATCACGATATAGACCTGGCCGTCGGCGGTACGATCGAAGTCGAAAATCTTGATGAGCCCCGGATGGTTCACCATGCTCAGCAGCTTGGCTTCGTCGAAGAAGCGCTGCACATGCTTGGGCTCGCTCGACAGCTCTGGCTTGAGCAGCTTGACGGCTGCGCGCTGACCGATCTCGACGTGAACCGCCTCGAACACGCTGCCCATTCCGCCTTCACCCAGCTTGCGCACCACGCGATACTTGCCGATCCGCTGGTCGACGAGATTGGGCGGCGGCTGGGGGTCGCTGTGCGCAGTCACTGGCGTGTTCATGTTCTACGTTCCGCTGGTCGACATCCAAGATCCTGAGCAGAAGAAGGCGAAAAGGGGTTGTGCCACCGAGCCTCGGAATGGCGATGTTCCCCCTGTGGTCAACATGGATGCTTTGCAGACCTCTGAGCACAGCGATCATAACCTATCTTAGGGAGCCGCGCCTAGCGCAAAACATGCCACGGGTGGTGTTCCTCCTTAGGGGGAGACGGCGACAGCGCACAGCGACTGAGCAAGAGAGGCAGCGGGGGGCTGCGAAGGATTCGTCGTGGGGTACCCTGACGCTAGAGAGGCGCGAGGGTGGGGGCAGGTAGTGGCTAGTGTTCTTCGTGCTGTGAGTCTAGTTCCTTGCGGACGTCATCCATGTTGAGTGCCCGCACTTGATCAAGCAGCTTGTCGAGCGCTTGCGCGGGGAGCATTCCGGGCTGCTGAAAGACCCCGATTCCATCTCGGAATACCATCACGGTAGGAATCGAGCTGATTCCAAAGGAACCGGCCAGCTCTTGCTCTTCATCGGTGTTGATCTTGCCGAAGACAACGTCCGCATGACGTTCCGCAGCCGCTTCAAAGATCGGAGCGAAGGATCGACACGGGCCACACCACGGTGCCCAGAAATCAAGGATCACGATGCCGGGCTTGGTGAGAGTCGCTTCGAGGTTCTGGCCAGTAATCACAGAGGGTTTCATTCGTATCTCTCTAGGTAAAGGGAATGCCAAGCTGGCCACAGCTTGCTGCGAACGAAAAGCGAAATCGTCCGGGCTCTGCCAAGGTGCTGCTACTAGAGCTTCGAATTCGTCGCTGTCACGCGGTGCCTCGCGATCACTTGGTAGTACACAATCGCCAGCGCAAACAGGAGTGCAGCCAGCAGGGCCAGACGCGGCTGACTGGATACCACCGCGACCAAACAGACTCCGGCCAGCGAGAGCGCAACGAGTGGAAACACTGGAAACAGGGGGGCGTGAAACGGTCGCCGCAGATCGGGCTCACGCTTTCGCAATACCAGCAGAGACACCATCGAGACGACATACAGAATGGTCGCGCCAATGGAGGACAGGGTGATCGCTTGTTCGGTTTTGTCGAGGAGAACCACCACCAAACCGACCAAACCGGGAACGATCACCGCCCACACCGGGGTCTTCCGTTTGGGATGCAGATAGGACAGAAAGGAGGGAAGATAGCCGCCGCGAGCCAGTGCAAAGACCTGCCGCGAGTATCCCATCATGATGCCGTGAAACGATGCGATGAGTCCGAACAGACCGATGTAGACCATCAGGTGGGTCATGATGTGATCAGGGGTCAGCACCGTTGCCATCGCCCGGGGCAGTGGTGACTCATCTTGGGTGAGGTTGGCGGTAGTGGTAACACCGCTGGTGCAGATCAGGGTGCCTAGTGCCAGTACAACCAGGGTACAAAGCCCAGCGATGTAGCCACGAGGAATGTCGCGTTCGGGGGAAACGACCTCCTCTGCGGACATCGCGACTCCCTCTAGCGCCAGATAGAACCAGATCGCAAAGGGCAGCGCGGCGAAGATTCCCGAGACGCCTCTTGGCAGCAGAGGCTGGGTGAGCAGATTCGACAGCTTTACATGGGGACCACAGATTCCGAAGAAGAGCAGCAGCTCGAACACCGCCAAGGCGGTTACAAATAGCTCGAAGGTTACTGCCAGCTCGACTCCCCAACAGTTGAGCGCGGCGAAGATCAAATACATCAGGACTGCGACTTCAATCTTGCCAAACTGCGGCATGCGGAAGTGAACGTAGGAGCCGATCGCAAGAGCGATGGCCGGTGGCGCAAATACAAATTCAAGGAGAGTGGCCACTCCTGCGATGAGTCCGCCGAACGGACCGAGGGCACGCCGGGCGAACGCATAGGGGCCACCCGAGTGAGGAATTGCCGTCGATAGTTCCGTATAGCTGAAGATGAAACAGACGTACATCAGGGTCACAAACAGGACCGCGATCAGCATTCCCAGCGGACTGGTTTCTTTGAGTCCAAAATTCCAGCCAAAGTAATCACCAGAGATCACCAGGCCGACCGCGATCGCCCACAAATGCAGCGGTCGGAGGAATTTCTTCAGCTCGGGTGGAGCGTGGGAGGCAGCGACTGAGACGTCATGCGAGGGAGTGTTCATGGTGGGTAGATCGGTTGGCTGGCTAGGTGCTGTGAATCACATGCTCGGCGATCTGCCGGAGCAGTTCTTCGACGGCAGCTTGTACGCTCGGTTCATGCTTCCCCTCTAGGGTGAGGAGCACTCGGTGGCCATCCTCGGCGGGCTGCATGCGCGGATAGGAACCGATGGCAACCTCGGGAAATCGGTTGGCTACGGCCTCAAGCGGATCGGCGATCGGTCCCTCATCACAGCGAACATAGACGCGACGTAGAAAGAACGGGGCTTCGCGAAAGCGCTCGCGGATGGCCAGGAATTTGCGACGGAATATCTCAGGTATTCCCGGCAGGATGAATACATTTTGCATCAGTACCACCGGCCAGCGGAGATCCGGACCTTCCAGGAGCTGCGCGCCCAGCGGAATGTCTGCCATCCGCAGGTTGCGTTCGGCCAGCGGTAGACGCTGTAATTCGTAGTAGCCGCGCAGCAGCGCTTCCAGTCGCTGATGTCGGATGATCTGGACGGAAAATGCGGCGGCGATGCCTTCCATCGTGACATCGTCGTGCGTTGGGCCGACTCCACCGGAGGTGAAGACATAGTCATTGCGCGCAGAGACGCGGCGGACAGCCTCTGCAATCCGGTCGACTTCGTCTGGAACGACGGCGATTTCAGCCAACCGGACTCCCAAACTGCGTAGTTCGGAAATCAGAAATGGAGTGTTGGTGTCGACGATCTTGCCGGACAAGATCTCGTTGCCGATGACGACCAGGGCAGAACTAGCCATGGCGAGAGCATATCAGCAAGCTGTGGCAGAGTGTGAGCTTCAACCACCAGCTCCCCTACGTTCAGGGGCGCTTCCTATCGTTCGAGCATCATCCGAATGCCGCCTTTGGGTCCGACGGTTCCGGCGCGATGGGTGAGCTTGACGGGTTCGGTTTCCAGGAGCTTGAACTGACACTGCTTGAGGATCGTAAACAGCACGATCTTCATTTCATACATCGCAAACGCCGCACCCAAGCACCGCCGCGCTCCGCCACCCCACGGTAAGAACTCGAACGGAGAGTAGGACTTGTCGATGAAACGTTCGGGGCGAAACTGCTCTGGCTCGGGATAGATGGACGCGATCCGGTGGGTTGCATACGCGCCCGCCGCAACGACAGTGCCTGCCGGTAGATCGAATCCCATCAACGTCATGGGACGTGCCAGCTTGCGATGAATGACATGCACCGGTGGATAGATTCGTAGCGTTTCGTTGATCACCGCCTCCAGATAGGGCAGCTTGGCAATCGACTCTGGATCACTATCAGGAGAGAGTGGATCGATCTCGGCGTGAAGCTTGGTCAGCGTCTCTGGGTTTTTGTGCAGTAGATAGAACGCCCACGCCAACATCACGGCGGTGGTCTCATGTCCGGCAAACACAATCGTGATGAGCTGATCGAGAATCTCTTGATCAGAGAGTCCATTGCCATCGTCATCTTTGGCGCTGAGTAGCAGCGACAGAATGTCTTCCCGTCCATCGAGATGAGCGCGTCGCTCGGCCGCCAGTGCATAGACATGTTCGGCGAGACGTTTGAACCCCTTTTGAAAGCGAGCCCACGGGCCGATTCCGCCGAACTCATGCTGGAGAGGGCGCAAGAAAATCAGCGGAGTGAACGATCCCAACAGCTCCAGCAGATCGGCACGGAATTGCTCCACTCGCTCACCCGGATCGACTCCGAACACCGCTTCTATGATCACATCGAGTGTGATCGCTTGGGTGGTGTAGATCATCGCAAAGCGATTCCCTGGTGCCAGCCTCTGCGCCCATTCCGTTGCGGTGGCGCGCATCAGGTTGCCGTAGCTGCGCATCCGTTGCCCATGGAACGGCGGGGTAAGTAGCTTGCGCTGGCGACGGTGCTCGGCCCCACTTGTGACCAGCACAGATGAGCGAATCAATCGTCCGAAGGAGTCCGCCGCAGAGGCCGTAAACAGATCAGGATCTGCGGTGAAGATCGCTTTGTTACCCTCAGGGCCGATCGTGACGACCATCGGACCGAAGGCGGTCGGCAGCGTCAGCGGGTCACCGTACTCCTTCGCCATGTCGGCCAGGGAGTAGGAGAAGTCGAACATCATCCGCAGCAGAGCTAGCTTGCCAGGCCCTTTGGGTAGAGTCGCCATGACACCCTCTTTGTGAGTAATCGGAGTTTACATCCGAACCGCGAGGGGGCCGTTGGCTTTTTCGGTGCTGACCGGTTGCGCAGGCTTGGTCGTGTTGGGCTTGGCGGCGGCAGGGGCGGGTTGTAGGGTCTTGGGAACGCGCTCATCGTAATAGGAGACGCCGGTGGCTTCGACCAACTTGCGCCCGATTGGGGTCATCCGCATGTCCGTCATCACCGCCGCGACATTGGGATAACCGGGGCTCGCAATTCGTGCCAGAAAGTCATCCATTTTGTGCAAGTTGTAGTGCCACAAATCGCCTTCCGGGGCCGTCATCCCGCGCTTGTAGGTTCGCAGAACAACCGTCTTTTCATCATGCGGCAGCGACGCGAGGTTGTCCTTGAAGGCTTGGGTGTAGCGGAAGAATCCCTCTGCGTTCGAGGTATAGACCACTCGCACCGGTAGTCCCAGGGCGCGGGCGGTATCGCCAATACTGCGCAGCGCCACGGTTCCGTTGAGGTCTCCTTGCACCGCGATCACCCGGCCTCCTTGCACCATGGCGCGGAGATAGGAATAGGCAGTCTTGTCAAGTCGGGTGCCGGTTTCCCACGCGAACGTGCGCGACCTGATGCAGGTAGAGAGCCAGCCGTTGCCGATAGCGGTGATAGATCCGGACCAGCCGGGCCCCCTCTTCCGGAGTCTCGGCCACCTGCTGGAGCCGGGCGACCGCTTTGGCCGCGTTGGCTCCCGCATATTAGGAACGCAGCCCTTCTGCCGTCGGGGATGCGCTGATGAAATGATGATA
>CALLYL010000818.1 GCA_937859535.1 uncultured Myxococcales bacterium | reverse complement strand
CCGATCACGGTCCGCAATCCCACCGGACACAGCGTACGGCGTGAGGATTTGTTTTCTTACTATTCCGAGTCACTGAACTTTTCTCCGGTTGGCCGAAACATCTCACAAAATCCCAGACGGATGGCCGTTGGAGACTGGAATCACGACGGACGGATGGACCTCGCCTACACTTGCAGCAGTGAGTCCGTGCTCATCCTGTTACTCGGACAAGGGGACGGGACTCTGGGCCCCCCCGCGCTCACTTCGCTAGGTACCGCCACACAAAAGCCACAGGATCTGCTTGCAATAGATGCCGACGGAGACTCAAAGCTCGATCTGATCGTCGCCGTGCTCGATGGAGTGCAAACTCTGCGTGGTGATGGCAAAGGCGGATTTGTGCCCGGTCCATCCATGAAAACCGGAACAATCCCGTCACTCCTCGCGCTGGTTCGGCAACCTGACAACGACAAGCGGACGCTGGTGGTCTCCGATATCACAGACAAAACCCTCTCGCTTGTCGCGCTGCGCAAAGATGGCTCCTACGAGACACCACAGGTGATTGCGACGTCCAGCTTTCCTACGGAGTTGAGCGCTGGCGACATCACTGGCGATGGCTTCGATGAGGTGTTTGCAATGGAAAGTGCGCTCCTCTGGGTCTTCAAGCGAAACGGCCTGGGGGGCTATTCCGCTGAACTCCTCCCGACCCCTGGTTGCGCGGCGCAAGGCATGTCTCTCGCCGATTTGAACTTGGATGGCCGCTTGGATCTGGTTGTGAGCTGTAAAAATGGGCTTCTGACCTTCCGCAATCAAGCAGGCACACTGGTACCCGACACGCTGCTGCTTCCCTCCCGCTCTCCTTCCGCCCATCTGTTGGCCACAGACCTGAGCGGGGACGGCTGGCCGGACATCGTGTTCGGGGACACGGTCGCGCTTAGTACGTTCGCCCTGCTTGCGGATCGTCAGGGCGGGTATCTGCCTCCCACCCTCGTAACGACGGACAGTGCTGACAGCTTGTTTAACTCTTCGCTGTATGCTGTTTCCGACTTTGACGGAGATCACAAACCGGATCTCGCGATTGGAAACCCCTCTGCGAGCAATCCCGTCAAAGTGATCATCGCATCGAACCGATCGCCCTAGCAGCGGCGAACAAACCCGCCTTGGTACGCCTCTCCGAACGCTTGGCGGTGTACAGAGCTTGCGAACAACAAGTGATGGCCGACAAGCCCCGCTATACTGCGCGTATGCGGCTGCACGCGTTGGCTTGGTTTCTGGTGGCGCTGCTCCTATGTCCGACAGGACATACAGCGGATGTGCTACCCGGACCAACCGGCAAGAACAAGACCCAACAGCTTGCGAAGCTCAAAGACAGCGCACGCAGCTTGTATTACTCGGCGCTCAAGCACCGGCGGCGCGACCATCCCGAGCGCATCAACCTGACCCAGCAGGCAATTCAATTGCTACGCAAAGCACTGCTGGTCGAGCCCACTGATGTCGAGGCGCGAGTGTGGCTGGGCGAATGGATGTCGCGACCGGAGCTAGGACAGGCCGCACTGACGCAGGCCATCCGCGAACTACAACAGGCCCGCCGCGACGACGAAACCGGAAGCTGGGACTTCGAGATTGCGACGCAGCTTGGCATCGTCCTGTCCCACCTGGGCCGATTCGAGGAGGCAGTCAAAGAGTACGATCATGCGCTGCGACTGCTCCCCGGTGAGCCTGACTCACTCCTGTTTCCGAGTCGGCACCAGCAGGCAACGCTGCTGTCTAACTCGGCGGAGGCACTGATGGCGATGGGCAAGCTGGACCAATCGATCCGCCGCTACAGCCAAGCCGAACAGATTGATACCGGCGACCAAGGGGCGCTCCATGCGCTAGGGCTAGCAATCGCGTACGACCGAGATGGTCAGGTGCAAAAGAGCCACGAGGCACTGAGTCGCTCACTGGCGTCCGATCCAGGGCTGCGGGCATACCAAGGCGATGAAGTGTTCTTTGTCCCCGAGGGAGATCGCTTTTACTACGATGGACTCATCGCCGAAGCACTGGGCAATCGAGATGAAGCCATGCGCTCGTTTCGTCAGTTTGCGCTGGACCTCCCGAAGAGCCGCTACGCTCCTCGCGCTCGGGAACATCTCGATGAGCTACAAAAGCTCCCCGGCATTCCTGTCGCCGAGCTGTTGCGGGCCAACGTGCTGGTCGGTTCACCGCACTTTGCTCCGGAGGACAGCTCCGGAGGAGGAGAAAAGCACCGCACCGAGGAAGAAATCAGTCGCGGAGTCCGAGACCGCATGATCGATCTTCGGCAGTGTTACGCGCAGGGCCTGCGGCGTGCGCCACGACTAGCCGGTGACCTACTGGTGGCACTTATCGTCGACCCAAGCGGTGCCGTCCTGCTCGTGCAGCCACTGAACCACTCGCTGAGCGAGCGTGGCTCCTGGAAGCCCACCGGCGGACAGGCCACGATGATGCCACCGGCGGCAGAACTGCTGCGCTGCCTTCAAAACGCGCTCCAGCGCTTCCGGTTTGTGCCTTCGTCGGCAGGAAACGACGACAACGACGAGCTGGCGCTCCCCATCCACTTCGAGTCGCGATGATCTCACGGCTGGGACTCGTGATGGGCCTGCTGTGCCCGATGCTGGCGATGGCGCAAAGTCGTCTGCCCACACCGGAGCTTTTGCCACCACGCAAGGTAGTGCGGGACTGCGCGCTCTCACTGTGGGGCTGTCCGAACCGTCCCGGCACGAGCGACACCGGCCAGTACGAACAGATCGTGCAGCGCGCCCGCAGTCAGCTCCAGTTCGGACAAATCTCACCGGGTGCCGATCTCAGCAAGTCGGTCACCGAGCTGATCGACGCCAGCCGCATGGCACCGGAGCGCACCGAAGCGTGGGTCACGCTGGCCGTGACGTATGCCGAGCAGGGAGCCTGTGCCGAGGGCTCCTCGCTATTTGAGCGATTCCTGACCGATGCACGCACGCCGACACCGCTTGTCGACCTGCCATGGAAAGACCGGCAAGCGATTCAGCTCGGAATGGCGCTGTGTCACAGTCTGAGAGGCGAACCTGAGCTGGCAACGGCGCAGTATCAACGACTACTCCTCGCGGATGGACCCACGCAGCGGGTACTGTATCGACTCGGCGATGCGCTCATGGCCCAAGGACGGCCCGAGGAAGCGTCTCACTACTACTCGCAAGCCTGTCTTGACCTGCCACCGCTCCAGCCGCTCGTCAATGTGTCACGAAGCTGCGCGGGACTGATGGCCGCACTCGACCGCCGCCGCAGTCAGAGGCCCATTCGTTTGATGATGCAGCTCCGGCGCAACGATCTGGGGCTCCGGTTTCTAAAAATGGCCGACTTTGTGCCTGCGGTGGAGCGCGACTACTATCAGGCGCTGCTGCTCCCATTTGGCTGTGAGCGTGAGGCCTTGCTCGTTGGATACTTGCGAGGAGCGCCCGCGTCGGTACCGCGAGCTTATCTGCGCCGCGCCGAGGAACACCTCGCCGAAAACCGAGCCCATACCACTGGCTGCGCACCAACCGACCCCCCAGCCTCATCGATCAATCGCCCTGTCGGAGGAGCTGGGACAGCCGACAGGCTGCCTCCACTGCCGTAGGACGAACCGAAGCATCCTCATGGAGTAGGTCGGCCAACAAGCGCCGCAGCGGCTGTTCGCGAACACCCAACCTCGAAAGCCACGGCTGCGCCCCACTGAGCACCGCCGAACCCGATAGCGGCACCATCCGCGAGGCGGACGCAAGTTCCCCGGTCACACGCTCACCACAGAGCATCTCCACGAGCACGACCCCAACCGCGAACACATCACCGG
Organism: uncultured Myxococcales bacterium; assembly: GCA_937859535.1. GTDB lineage: Bacteria > Myxococcota_A > Polyangia > Palsa-1104 > JAEUJZ01 > JAEUKA01. Next base: position 2,655 of record CALLYL010000818.1, on the reverse strand, counting down.
GTGGCGATGGTGGACCCCCTAAGTATCGCTCCCGTGACAGATAACCGAGCGTGCCCACTCCCGTGCCACCCAGTCCGTCGCGCAAACGGGACAGTCCAAAGTCGGCAATGACCAGATCCCCGAAAGGACGCTCCGATGGCGGCAGCTCGAACCGGCAACGACAATCCCCGCGAAACAGCAGGTTTTCGGGCTTGAGGTCGCCGTGTGACACACTCCCAGCATGAAGCTCAGCCAGCGTCTCCAGTAACTCCCAGGATCGACAGAGTGCTACCTCCACAGCCAGTGGTCCCGTGCGCACGCGACTCCGAAGCGAGCCACCGCGACAAAGCTCCATCGCCAACAGTGGAAGCTGCTCGCTATCGCCCAGCTCATCGCCTTCCACGGCATAGAGCGCGACAATGCCCGGATGACGCGCCGCCGATAGTAGTCGTGCTTCGTGGAGCGCCCGCAGCAGCGCATCGTCATCACCCCGCTGTCGCAGATGCGGATGAAAGAGCTTCAGCGCCAGCTCACAGTCCAGTTCGCGGTCGAGCGCTCGATACACCGTCCCAGTCCGCCCCGAACCCAATTCCGCCAACAACTGATAACGACCCCCGGTTGCCAGCGCCACTGTCGGCAAAATCGCTCGCTGCACGTCACCAGGACCACCGGAATCGGTCCGATACACGTGCGTGCGCTGCGGCTCGATGACCTCCGCCAACCCTGCGCGTGCCCCGGGATAGTCCACATCAAAGGCCAAGATCTCGGCGAGCTGGCGTCGTGACTGATCGATCTGGCCCAGCTCGCGATGGACCTGTGCCAATAGAAACCGCAGCCGCAGTGACTCCGACAGCGGGGCCAGCCGCAGCGCCTGCGAAAGTGGCCCAAGAGCCTCCGCGTAGCGATGACGCTGGCAGAGCGTCTCGGCCACCAGTCGCGCCAGCGCAAAGTCCGTCGGAATCGCTCGCGACAGGCTCTGACCCATCCGAATGGCAGGCTCCTCGCGACCCGCTTCCAGCAGCTTGGTCAGTGCCGACAGCACCGCCGCATCCGCAGTGAGAGGCCGTTCCGACAGATGACCGAGCCGTTGACTGTAGCGATGGAGGAACAACACCGGGTCGTCATCGGGCGGTGGCAGACTCGGTCGCGCCGGGAGCAACGGCTGGCCGCTGCTTGGACCACTGATTCGCGAGCGAAACCGCTGCCACCACGACATCGCTAGGCGACCTCGGCTCGCACAGGACCAACTTCTAAGACGTCTCCGTGGAGAAGCTGCACGCCCGAGGCCACTCGCTGACCGTTCAGACGAAGCTCTTCACCGTCGCAAATCGCCAGGGGGCGACCATCCTCGAACCGCAGACCGAGACGACCAGCTATCGGCAAGATCCCCGCTGACACGCGGACGGACAGACCCCGCCGCATGCCTGTCCGAACCTTGAGCGACAGCTCATGTTCATCTACCCGAAACTGCACCCGGACGTGCTGCCCGATCCCCAGCTCTCCGTCATGGCGAAGCGGCAGGAGCGCGCCCTGCCCCACCTGAATTCCGTCGAGAAACGTCCCGTTCTTGCTATCCAAGTCGGTCAGCGCAAAACCACCATCATCCGAACAGTGCAGCCGCACATGCTGACGAGAAACGCCCGGATCCCCCAGGACCACCACGCACTCCTCACCTCGACCCAGCAAAATCGGTGGAGTCGCACATAGTACGCGATCGGTTGCCGTCGCCGCTGCCCCAGAACCGGCCCCGACCACCAACTCGATCACACCAGAGGTCAGCAGCCTTCGCAGCAGCGCGTCGAGTAATCGCTGTGGTTCGCGCTTGTCCTTGGCGGTCTCGGTAAGCTGCCGCAGTTTCGCGAGCGCCTCGTCCCGTCGACCACGCAGCATCGCTGACTCATATTCGGCCAGCAGCTCGGTCTCGCGCCGCGCCTTTTGTCGTCGTCCCGCGTCCTCGGTAAGCAGCCGCTCCACCCGCTCGACATCTCCGGCCTGGGCCAGTAGCTCGACGGCGCGCTCGAGATCACCGGCTCGTTCGAAGGCTTCGGCGGCCAGCACCGGCTCATCCGCCCGAGTCAGCACCCGAGCAGCCACCGTCGCAAGCTCACGATCGCTATCGACCAGCTCGCGGCTACGAATCAGACGAAGCAGGGCCTCGCCGAGCCGCTTGAGCAAAAGCTTGGGAGGATCACTGTCTTCGTTCAAGAAGTTCGCGGCCACGAGCAGTTCACCGACCGCACTACCCGGAACCGCCCGTCGACCTGCTTCGAGAATGTGCATCTCGGCGACTTTGTGACGCTCGTTGCAGAGCGCATAGGACTTGGCCGCTTCCAGGTACTCTCCGGCCGCTTCGGCTGCAACCGCCATCCGATACGTTGCAGACAGTCGACGGAGCCAGCCGCTCACTTCTTTTCCCCGAGCCGCGACCGCTCTCGCTGATATTCGGACAGCACCATCCGCACATACTGCTGAGTCGTTTCATACGGCGGCACACCATCGTACTTCAGTACTGCGCCTGCACCAGCATGATATCCGGCTATTGTCAAGACCAAATCGCCACGAAAGCGATTTGCCAGCACCCGCAACAGCCGTGATCCCCCAAGGATGTTTTTACGCGGCTCGAACACGTCGCTCACCTTTTGCTCGGTCGCAACATCGGGCATCAGTTGCATCAGC
>CALLYL010000817.1 GCA_937859535.1 uncultured Myxococcales bacterium | reverse complement strand
CGCTCAAGGGGATTTCAGGTAATTTTAGGAAATCACCACTTAGTGAGAGCTGTCAATTGCCCTTTTCGTCGTCGCGGGGTAGATATGGCGGTGCTCGATGCTCGTCCACCTTCAGAATCAGCGGTCGCTCTCGTCTGACCATTCGAAACTTGGGTTGGGCGGCGACTTTCTGCCTACGACGATGGACGATGCGACGCGGCGCGGCTGGTCCGAGCTGGATGTGGTGATGGTGACGGGCGATGCCTACGTTGACCACCCAGCATTTGGTCCCATCCTGATTGCGCGGCTGCTAGCCAAACGAGGCCTGCGGGTTGCCGTGCTGGCGCAGCCGGACTGGCGCAGCGTGGCTGACTTTCGACGCTTTGGCCGACCCAAGCTGTTCTTCGGCGTCTCGGCGGGCAACGTCGATTCCATGCTCAATCGGCTGACGGCGCAAAAGCAGAACCGCAGCAGCGATCCATACAGCCCGGGTGGCCGACCCGGACAGCGGCCCGATCGCGCCACGCTGGTCTACGCCAACCGCTGCCGCGAAGCCTTCCCGGACGTGCCGATCATCCTGGGAGGCATAGAGGCGTCGCTGCGTCGAATCGCACACTATGACTACTGGTCGGACTCGGTACGGCGACCGATCCTCGTGGATGCCAAGGCTGACTTACTGGTGTTCGGGATGGGAGAAAGTCCCATCTTGGAGATCAGCGAGCGACTCCAGCATGGCGAGGCAATCGACCGCATCCGCGACGTCCGAGGCACCGCGCTGCTGCTGTCCCAGGAAGAGACGTTGGCGCTGTCGGCCCCGCGTGAGCTGTCCCCGGAGTGCCGCCCGATCGTCGAGCTACCCGCCTACGAGGAGGTGGTCGGGGGCGATCTCGAGTCGCGCCAGCGCTTTGCCCTGATGTCGCGGCAGTCTCACGAGGAGTCAAACCGTCAAAACGGGCGGCCTCTCCTTCAGCGCGTCGGTCATCGTGCGGTGTATTTCAATCCACCAGCGCTACCGCTGACTGAAGAGCAGCTCGATGCGCTCTACGACCTGCCGTTTACGCGACGCGCCCACCCCAGCTATCGCGAACCGGTGCCCGCGTACGAAGTGGTCAAGCACTCGCTGCGGCTCTTGCGGGGCTGCGCTAGCGACTGCTCATTCTGCTGCGTCTCCGAACACGAGGGTCGCATCGTCCAGCGCCGCAGCACCGAAAGCATCGAGCGGGAGCTCACAGCACTCCAGCAGCTCGACGACTTCCACGGGGGCACCCTCGATCGCTGTGTCACCGAGCCATCCTTCGCTGCCGAGCAAGCGAAAAGCGGCTTGTCGCCTCTGCCCGCGTACATCTCGGGGCATCCCGGCTCGACGCTCGATTATACGATCGAGCTGGCGCTGTACCTGAAGGCCCATCACCTGCGTCCACCATCGGTGCAAGACTTCATCCCAACGCCGATGTCGCTTGCGACGGCGATGTACTACACCGGCCTCGATCCGCTGTCGAAGGATGCCAGCCACCCGGTGTTCACCGAACGGGGACTGCGTGACAAAAAGCTCCAGCGGGCGCTGCTTATGTACTGGGATCGCAGCCAGCATGACCTGGCCAGGGAAGCGCTGCACAAGGCCAATCGGCGCGACCTGATCGGCCACGGCCCGGGCTGCTTGGTTCCCCCGGCGCATTCACCGCGCCATGATCGCTCCCTGAACGTGTCGACAGGCCGTGGCCCCCGTACGCCCGTCCGTCACGGCAGCCTGGACCATGCGCCCAAGCGGCCCGCCTCGCGACCGCTGCCCACTTCCCCCGAAGACGCACCCCAGCCGCTTACTTGAGCGAGCCCGTCACGTCGATCCAGGTCACCCGCACCGTCACCGAATCGCCATCCCGCGTGATCGCCGATGGAGTGACTTTCAGCTCGCTGAGCGTCGCCGGGAACGCTGCCATCAGATCGAGCGGAGCCATTCCCAGGTCGGGCGTGGGGGTAGGCTTCGACATCTCGGTGGGCACAATGAAGGTTGCGGCTTGCACCGGCTTCGGAGAACCAATTCCGTTGCCGGTGAGCGTGAACTTGCCGCCCGAAAAGCTCGACCGCGCCTCGTTGCCCGCCGCATCGCGGATCAGGTCGGGATAGGCGTACCAGACACCGCCAGGCGCATCGGAGGGCAGCGTGAAGCTGCCATACAGCGTCTCCCCACCCACCAGATCAACGCTGGTGAGCATCGTGCCATCGGGCCCGAGCCACACCTTGACGGTCTGCGTCGACGGCAGCGAGCGCTCGTCACTCAGCTTCAGGGACAGGTTCACCGGCTGACAGCGCTCCACCCGCGAGGGCGTCGCATCCATCTGCACGGCCTGCGGCGCGGTCCGATCGGCGTCAGGATTGGACACCACCTCGACCTTAGATACCGGATAGGTCGTGGCGGTGTAGATACCGCTCTTGCGATCGTAGAGCTTGTAGATGGTGTCGGCGGCGTTCTGGCGCTTGACGTCAAACGACTGGCCGTTCTTGGTATCCACGCGCCCTTCGACAAAGTAGGTGCCCGGGACCAGCTCGGCCGGAACCACCAGTGACGCAGTGCCTGAGCCACCCGGCACGATCTGGGGCTGACCAACCACCTGTCCCGATGCCGTCGCCAGCCACCACGAGCTTTGCCGCAATCCGCACTCGTCGCCTTGCAGCGACACCGAGACGCTCATCCGATCGCCCTGGCGAATCTGCGGAGTGCTCGGCGCGACCGTCAACAGGGTCACCGCGCCACTGACTGCCGCAGTGCCATAGTCGGTGTAGTAGTTGGCAACGCTCGTACCGGCAATGCTGGTGGTCGAGCCGTTGGAGTAGTCGATGCGGAAGCTGGCGGTGTTGCCCATGCGATTGGCGACCGCGACCAGCTCCTGCTTGGAGTTGACCAGGACGATCCGCTCGACGGTGTATTGGCCACGCTCCTCACACTTGGTCAGTGGCTTCATCCCCGAATACACGCCACCGATCCCCTCTAATGGGACGGTGCTGTAGACACCGCTCGGGGACTTGAGCTCGGCGTACAGCGACCGCGAGATCGGACGATCGCTCGATGGCAGCCCTGGCACCGGGTCGCTCAGCTTGCGACAGGAGACCGGATCCCCCGCACCGCCTTTGCTACAGGCGCTAAGGAGCAGCCCGCCCACAAGCTGACCAACCAGAACATACGTCCCAAGCGACTGAGACCGTCGACAAGCTAGAAGTGACTGCATGGATTCCTCGAAGCGGTGGGGAGGCGTGCGCAGGCTGGCACGCCGGCGCTACTGCACCTGATAGACGTAGTCGAGCTTCATCGGGCTGCCCCGGAACTTCGGGAACACCGCACTGCGAATCTGCGACCGCAGGCACAGACCGATGTCGGCCTTGTCAAACGGCGGGGGCAGCGTCACTTGGGTCAGCTTGCCTTCGGGACCGAGCACCAGGCTGACCTTGGCATTGCCCGACGGCTCACCGAACTCGACGTAACACTCGTGGACGCGGGCCTGGATTGGGGCCAGCACCCGGTCGATCTCACGCGGCTGGAGCCGCTCCGGGAGCGCCATGAAGTCGGCTTGCTTCTTGATTTCGGCCTGCGACATGTCCTCCGAAGCATCCCGTGGGCAGCCGCGATCCGGCGCGACTTTCACCGCCGTCATCGCCTTCGGCTGAGCCGCCGCAATCTGGCCGGTGCAGCGGTCGTAGACGCGATGACCAAGCGACGCGACCAGCACGCCCTTGGCGGGCGGAGGAATCGGCGGCAGAGCGGCGGTCTTGCTGGCCGCTGCGGGCTGCGCCGGGGCCTGACCCATCGGCAGCTCGGCGGGATACGGCGTCGTAAAGCGGAACACGTGCTGAACCTTGAGCCGAGGTACGACCCGCTCGACAAAGCGATCGGCCCGGGTACGGTCCGCAATCGCGATCTCGTGGTTGGCCATCGGCTCGACCTGCGCCCGGCCATCGGTCACTCGCTGGGGCGGCTTGGTGGTCAGGTAGCGCGGCTCACCGGCCACCGTGATCGGATTTTTACAGACCAGACAGCCCGAGATCTCCATGTCGACCTGTTTGGCCGCCGCGTCATACGGCGAGGTATCGGGCGGAATGTCCGATTCAGCCACAAAGGTATGCGAGTGGAGGTAGTCGAGCAGGAACGTCTTGGACACCTCGCACTGCCGCTTGTAGAGCGGATCGGGATCCTCACAGCGCGCATACAGCGGCTCGATGAGCGTCGCGAAGTCCTTGACCGGCACCGCGTCTTTTAGCAGGTCTTCGAAGCTCTGGCCGCTCTGCGCTGCATCGGTCGCTGCTGCCGGCGCGCCGCCCGTCTGCGCGAACGCATCAGGCATCGCCGCCCCGTCTGCCTTGCCCTTGCCAGACTCTGCCTTCGCGGATTTGTCGCCCGCTTTGGCCGCTGCCGGGGTCGGCTTTGGCGTCTTGGCAGAGCCAGTCGCACTGACCAGCATCACCGTCGAGAGCACACCCACTAGCGTCGGCAAGCGCCGGTCGCCACACAGCTCGAACTTGGCTCGCAAGGCTTTCATTTTTGCCTGCATAACACGATTTGTGGGGCCGTGTAAGCGGCTTTGCAGGGTGCTAGGAACGGACTTGGCCGCTCCCGGTCACGACGAACTTGGTCGCGCACAGCTCACGCAGACCCATCGGTCCAAAGGCGTGCAGCTTGGTCGTCGAAATGCCGACCTCTGCGCCCAGCCCCAGCTCGCCCCCATCGTTGAAGCGTGTCGATACATTCCAACCGACGAAGCTCGCGCAGACCTCGCGTAAAAACCGTCGCGCCGCCGCCTCATCCCGCGTCACGATCACCTCGGTATGCAGCGATCCGTACTCGGCAATGTGCGCGATCGCCGCGTCCAGCGAGGGCACCAGTCGCACCGCCAAGATCAGATCCAAAAACTCGTGCCCAAAGTCACTCGGCTGCGCCGCCGTCACCTGGAGTCCCTGTGGCAGCGGTGAGGGCAGCAGCGCCCGCGCATCGTCCTCGACCCGCAGCTCCACACCAAACGGGGCCAGCCGCGCTGCCAACATCGGCAGAAGCTGCGCCGCCACCGCCGAGTCGATGAGCAGACACTCCAGGGCGTTACACACCCCAGGCCGCGAGCACTTGCCGTTGGCAACAAGCTCCGTCGCCATCTGAAGGTCCGCCGTCTTTTCCACAAACAGGTGACAGATGCCCTGATAGTGCTGCACCACCGGAATCCGGGCGTGTTCGACGACAAAGCGGATCAGCGACTCGCCGCCCCGGGGGATGCACAGGTCGATGAGCCCGTTTTGTTTGAGCAGCGCCAGCATCAGCGCCCGATCGGGATTGTCGACCAGAATGCACGCATCCGCAGGCAGCCCGTGGAATAGCAGGGACTCCCGCACCAGCTCCGCCAGCGCGAGGTTACTGTGCCGCGCCTCTTTGCCGCCGCGCAGAATCACCGCGTTGCCACTCTTCAGACCGAGCGCCGCCGCATCAATCGTTACGTTCGGGCGCGACTCATAAATCAGCAGCAGCACCCCCAGCGGTATCCGCACTTTTTCGACGAGAAATCCACGCGGACGCGGCCACGACTCGACCACCTCGCCCACCGGATCGGGCAGCGCGAGGATCTCGGACACTGCCTTGCCGAGCGCTCGCAGCCGACCTTCATCGAGCCGCAGCCGATCGAGCAGCGCCGCCGACAGCCCCGCCTCCGCCCCCGCCGCCAGATCAAGCTGGTTCGCCGCCAGGATCTTTTGCACCCGCTCCGCATCGCCCAGCAGCGACACCAAGTGCCCGAGCACCGCATTTTTCTGCGCCGAGCGCACGCTCGCCAGCGGACGGGCCGCCGTCTGGGCCCGCTTGGCAATCGCCTGCGCCGTGGCCATCGTCTCTGCCGAAATCTCCGTCATCGTCGAAGCACTCATGGGCGGGCTCCTGGGCCGGGCTTGGGGTTTGCGGCCGTCGCGAGCAGCACCAAATCATCGCGATGGACCGCTTCGTCGGCGAGCTTGTAGCCCAGGATCTCCGGGATGGCAGCGGTGCGCACACCGATGATGCGGCGCACTTCATCGGCACCGTAGCTGGAAAAACCGCGAGCCAGGGCCCGACCGTCGAGCGCACAGATCTCGACCGGCTCCCCGGCCTCGAAGGTACCGCGCACCTCGCGAATGCCGCTCGGAAGCAGGCTCTTGCCCCGCTCACACAGCGCCCGCGCCGCGCCATCGTCGATGACAAGCTGCCCGGTCGGACGCAGATCGCGAAGCAGCCAACGCTTGCGACTGCCCGTCCCCGGCTGCGGTGGAGCATGAACAAACGTCCCAATCGGCTCACCGCGCAGCGCCAGATCCAGACACCCGACCTGCTTGCCCGGCACGATCAGCGTCGGCACTCCCGACTCGCCCGCTCGACTCGCCGCCCGCAGCTTGGTCGCCATCCCGCCGGTCCCCACCCCCGAGGTCGAGTCCCCCGCCAGCGCCAGCGTCGCCGGATCAATTCCCCACACCTCGGGAATCCGCGTCGCCGTCTGGTCCTTGCGCGGGTCTGCCGTATACAGCCCGTCGATATCGGTCAGGATCACCAGCAGCTCCGCCTCGACGAGGTCGACCGCCATGCCCGCCAGCGTGTCGTTGTCGCCAAACTTCAGCTCTTCCACGCTGACCGTGTCGTTTTCGTTGATGATCGGCAGCGCCCGGTGTTCGAGCAGCGCCGCAATCGCCCGCCGCGCATTCAGATAGCGCGTCCGCGACTGAATGTCGGCATGCGTCAGCAACACCTGCGCCACCGTCACGCCCTTGGGTCCGAGCGCATCGTCGTACAGCCGCATCAGCCGCGACTGCCCGACCGCCGCCGCCGCCTGCTTGCCGCGAATGTCCTTGGGCCGGGCCGCAAGCCCGAGCCGCTCGACGCCCAGCGCCACCGCCCCCGAGGACACCACCACCACCTCACGCTCCACAGCCGCCCGAGCCAGCTCGTCACACAGGCTCTCGAAGCGCACCCGGTCAAACTTGCCGCCGCTCTGCGTCAGCACGCCCGTGCCAATCTTGACGACAATCCGCCGCGCCGCACGAAGCTGATCACGGCGACTATCGCCCTCGCGGGCTACAGGTTCTGTACGGTTCGGGGAAGCGCTGCCGGAAGCGCCCTTCGGGTCGGCTACTCGTCGAGACATCGGAAGCTGCCCATTTTGCTCGGCTTTTGCCGCCGATTCAAGGAGCAGCAAGCGCCCATCGCGACGTGTTAGGGGCCAAAGCAGGCGTGCATGGCGGTGCGGATCGCGTCCCGGCCGTTTTCGCGAATCGGCTCGCCGTGGGCCACCAACACTTGCTGAATCGGTAGCTCGATGAGTCGCTCGAAGTCGTCCCGCAGCGACTTGCCCGGCACCGTCCGACTCTTGAGCCAAAAGGGTCCAACGAGCGGCCCTGGCCGAAACCCCATGAGCGGCATCGTCTTGCGAGCCAGCCACGAACACCCCGCCCAATCGACCGACCAGTTCTGCACCGAGTCGCAGGTCAGCAGCACGCCCGGCTCGCCCAAAAACAGCGCCGCCTCTGGAGACTTCGCGTTCCGAAACACAAAGAGCTGCGGCGCGCGCTCCTGAAGCGGCAGGGCTCCACCCTCCTGTAATTCGTGATCGGTGGTCAGCCCGCGCTCATGGGTGCTACCCGGCTGAGCCCACAGCTTCGCCCCAAACCGCCCCACATAGTAGGGATCGTCCATCCCGTGGGCATTCCCCAGCTTGATGACGTGCCGCACCTCTCCGAGCCTACGCAGCTCCGCCTCGGTCTTTTCATCGAGCCGCACCGAGTTGCAGATGGTCAGCGCCGAACCCTCGCGCAGCACCGTCATGTTGCGGGTAATCGTCATCCCGACCCCCATCCGAATCGTCCCCACCACCTGCCAAAGCCCCGGTCCCACCTCGCGAAGAGGTCCATGCGACCGAACAGCGGCGTATGTGTCTTGGCTCATGGGATCCTTCTACCACGCCCCGCGCCCCCCGGCACGGGGGTCGGATTAGACGCTGACGGCGACGGCGATGGTGTCGCTAGGCTGGCCGACTTCTTGGTCGTGCGAGACGTGGGGTATTGCGCAAGCAGAGGGGGCCTAGCTCGCACGGGTCTCCAACAGGTTGACACCTGATTGGCTTTGACGGCGACGGGGCGTGAGGTCAGGTTGGGGCAGATGCGGTTTTTGGACGATCTGTTCTCGAAGGTGCTCTTGCAGGAGGCGCTCGATACCGTGAGCGTGGTCGAGCTGCAAAAGCCGGTGGTCCCGAGTGGTCCTCCCCGAGCTGGAATCAGCGGCGCTGTCGCCCGAGACACGCGCGTGCTGCGGCTCCTCGGGCCGCCCAAGCTGCGCCAGGCCGCCATGGCAGAGCTTGCTCGCCTGCCACCGGGCGATCCAGCCCGCCAACCACTGCTTGAGATCCTGAGCGAGCTGATTTACTTATCCCAAGCTCAGCCGCAGAGCGCAGAGCCGCTCACAGTTACGGAGAGTGCCGACATGACCGAGCTACGTCGAGAGTTTGAAGCGTTCAAAGCCAGCCTCCGCCTTGAAGGCAAAGTCGAAGGCGAACTGGAAGGCGAAACCAAGGGCCGCGCCGAAGGCAAGGCCGAAGCCCTGCTGGCGGTGCTGACCGCACGGGGAGTGATGATTCCAGAGGTGCTGCGGCAGCAGATCCTCGACTGTCGAGACCTGACTCAGCTCGACAAGCTGCTGGTCCAAGCGGCCACCGCAACTTCTCCGGAAGATGTGCTGATCGCGGCGGCGTAAACCGGGGCTTGGCTTAGACGCTGACGGCGACGGCGATGGTGTCGCTAGGCTGGCCGACTTCTTGATCGTGCGAGACGCCGATGGCTCGGTACTCGCGGACCTCGACGCCGGTAATCGGGCGGGGATCGTCGTACGGCGGGCGGCTGTCGTGGCCGAGCAGCACCCACGCGGTGTCCCCCTGCTTGCGGCTGTAGACGTTGATTCCGTCGAGTGCGCCGCGCATCCAGTGGATGCGGACCTTGCCTCCTTGGCTTGAGCCGCGAATCACCGGCTTGTGCGCCGCCAGATCCTGCGCCGTCGCCTTCACCGGCACCGCCTGGAGCGCCTTGGCCGACTCCTCGGTGTAGCTCGGGCTGGTCTTCATGCGGTCGATCACGCGCTGGATCTCGGTGAGCGTCTTTTCACGAATGACGGAGGTGCGGGCGACGGCGGCTTGCCAGTCCGCGTACTTCTGCTCGTCGGTGGCAATCGACGCACTCAGCGCCTTGGCCCCATCGAGCGCGTCTTTGGTCTCACTCGGCGCGAGCCCATGCGCCTTGGCCTGCGTCGGCAGCGCCGTCTGAAAGTTCCCAAGCCACACCAACAGTCCTGCATCACTACGGGGGAAATAACTTGCGGCCATGATCTGAATCTCCTTCAAAAGTGGATCACCAAGCCCACCACACCGCCTCATGCGACATGTGAGCGCATGAAAGCGTGAAACGCAGATCCACCCCCCGCCACCCAATTTTCAAACTATTTTCATGCCATGCGCACCGGCTGTCATGCCATGCGGTGCCCTCGTCATGCCATGCGCACCGGCTGTCATGCCATGCGGTGCCCTCGTCATGGCATGCGCTCCCTTAGAGCGCCTAACAGAACCGAAATAGCAGCCTCGGCAGCATAACTTTACAGCG
>CALLYL010000816.1 GCA_937859535.1 uncultured Myxococcales bacterium | reverse complement strand
CGATCGCAGAGCTGGTGACGCGAGTGCTCGGACTTAGGAGTCCCAAAAGTCGACAAACAGAGCCCATGGAAGACTACACAGAGATCGATTCCGTCATCGAGTCTGTGGTTCGTGGGGTCGGGGGCAGAGAGATTGCGGCGTTTGCAAAGCGTCGTCGAGCAGATCTCCGCAAGCTGGTCAAAGAGTCACTAAACAAGAGGGGGAAACCATGAAGAAGATCACTACGATTGGTATCACGAGTCCATGCGGTGGGAACGGCTGCACAACGCTGGCCGTCCATCTTGCGTGGCACGCCGCGCATGATCGAGGCATCCGTACGTTGGCTGTTTCGATGGACCGAACGGGAGCGCTGGTCCGTCACTTTTTGCCCGATGGTGGCCTCCGTGTAGACAGCTATGCTCACATCTTGCCAAACCTGGACGTATGTTACTTCGCCGTCGAGGCAACGGTCAGCAAGCTGCTGCCAACACTGGGTCTGTCGAAGGCGAACCATCCCGCGTTGATCGTTGTGGACTTGGGATGTGGCATGTCGACCGATCTTCTGCGGGACGTGGATCTGTGGCTTACGCCTGTCGCAGACCTGCGGACGATGAGGGCACTTCTCGATACGGGATACCCTCGGAGTGGCCAGGCGAAGACCTATATCGCCTTCAATCGGGCAGATAGGGGTAATCAGCACGCAAGGCGGCTGCTTGCTGAGGCTGAAGATCTCTGTAGTGACCTGTCCGTCCTGCGGACCGAGATCCCGCATTCTGGGGCCGTCCAGCGAGCGAGCGGGAGCCACGAAACCGTATGGCAACACTCCCGTGAGAGTCGGGCTGCCGTTGTGCTCAAGAGTTGGGCTGACGAGGTACTAGATCTGGCGATGCCGAGGAAGTGGCACGCCGCCGAGGCCAGACCGCGCAAGCTGCCAGACGCGGACCTCCTGTCGGACGAGTTACTTCGCAGAGACCAACATCTCCTCGATGCGTCTGCGCGAAATCTCGAACCGTTCCTCAAGCCGGATCAATCAGAGAGGACAACGGTAGCGCTCTCCAGACTGCGAGTCCTGCTGGCCGAGCAAAGCCCACTTCAATTTGCCATTCCACTCCGAAAGGGGAAGTGGTTGCGTCGCGAGCGGAAGAGGCTTGGCTTGGGCGGCAAAAAGACGGCGCTGCGACTTGGGATCACAGAGTACCGCCTGCGGACCCTGGAAGTTCAGAATGAGGTGGTGCCGACGGCCTGGTTGTCAGTGCTGGCCGAGCTTGATTTTCGCGGGACCAGCGGAGGTACCGACTCCCTGTCAGGGAGCGTATTCGAGGGGTCCGCGCCAACGACGCAAATGGCTTCCTCGCCTCAAGCCATGGAGCCACTGTTCCCACTTGTTGGGTCTGTCGCCGAGCCTCCGGCGGCGTATGGGCTGGCCGAAGTGGAGGATTCCGTGCCAGTGGAGCCGCCCCGGATCGAGCAGGAGGTCGTCCCGCCAATTTCCAAAGCGATTCCGACAACGGCGCTGAGCATACGATCAACGCCAACGCCTCTGATCGAAGCGAGACAGGTGGAGCCTCGCAAGTCGGCGCGGCCCCTCTCCAACATCAGCGCTCTCCAAACGCGCATTGACGCCGCCAACGCGAGCCTCATAGCGGCATCGCAAAACATAGGAAGACCGACCCGTCGTCGCAAGCCACTCTCTATGTGAGCGCTCGACGGGCCAGCCCCACTCCGCACCAAGAAAGAGGCATCATTACATGGAACGCGAGCAACCAGCCCCTGACGTCACCGCTCAAGACATCGAGCGCTGGCTTGATTGTGATCGAGATCGTCTCCGTCGCTTGGAAGCGCGGCGTTTGCCTCTGTCAGACGAAGTTCTGGAGGCTGAAATCGCTATGGTCTGTGCAACGATCGGTCAGTTCGAGGCGGAACTTCACTATCTGGCTGTCATCGCACGGCAGCGACGAATCAAGGCATGATCCACTCGCGCGACAGTGCATTCCTATCGGGTTTAGGTCACGGAGGATCGGATTCCATCGGCTGCACTTCGCAGGACCGCACCGGAACCAGGAAGCGGCATCCATCGAACCGGACAAAAAACCATCCGTTTTCCTCGCTATGGATGATTCCACGCTTGCCTTTCTCGACGACAAACATCGTTGTCGAAATGGTGCGCCTTAGTTCGACGACTCGCCCCCATGGAAAGTCCGTCCTGATCGTCATGCTTCTGCGGTGGCGGTGAGCACCCGATCAAACAACTCGATAAGCTTTTCAAAATCGGGATGCCCTGGCATCAACGCAAAGATCGCGTCTCGTCGCTCATCCGGTAGTCTGTCAAGTGCGTCCTTAAAGCAACGTAGGTTCCCCGTTGCTTCATCGAGCCATTCAAGAGCAGGCTCTCTTTGATGCGCTGCGTCCTTCGTCTGCTGACGAGACTCGGCACTCTTTGTCATCTGTTCACTCCTTTGATTCCTTCGTTCGGACTGCTCTGTGTCCTCCCCCCCAACTCGTGGTCAGGCGATTTCACCGATCCGACTCGCTGCTTTGATGAGTGCAAGAATGGACCGATGCAGCATGATTCGCTGCGTAACTGACTCATCATTTCCCGTCGCCATGACGAGCAGCGCCCGCTGACTGTGCGCCGACGCCCTGGTCAGTTCCTCATCAGCGGTATAGGTCGCCTGTTCATTCAGACGAAGACGGACTTCCGAGCGGATGGCTCTAGCCACGGCATTGATTGCCCGTGTCGCGTGAGTCAGATCACCACAAGTGTTGGCGGTTCGGACGCTGCTCTCAAGGTTCTTGGTCATGGCGAAAGCTCCTTGTGCTCAGTCCGGTGAGGGTCATTTTGGATGAGCATACATGTAGTATAATGTGTGCTTATATAAGCGCAAGGGCTATTTTTAGATATTTCAATCCTCCGTCGGTGATTCGTGCTCAATCGGATTTGCGCTTCGACCGGGGGCACGCGCTGAATACGGCTGGATCGCTTGCCTGTGCGGCTGTGGCCCATGCCTCAACCAAGCAGCCGATGGTCGCCTAGCGCCAGCGCTCCACCGCCCGCAAGCAGCCCGATGGCCACGGCGGATGGCCGCACTTCCCTTCCGAGCTTGGACCGGCTGTCGCTCCGCTAGCTGCGTCCTGAGCGGTTGCCGTGTGCCTACTCGACAGTCGCGTTCTCCCGCGTGGGCGACGAGGGAAGCGTATCGCCCGCTGATGCACCTTGACGACTATGGATTCCTATCTCCGACGGATGAGGGCCGGACGGAGGCAGGAAAGGCGTGTGCGTCCCGGTTCTTTGAATAGTCGCGCCTTGTGAGAAACCATACGGTCAAACGCTTGACCGAACACAGTTGTTCAAGTGGATATTTTCTATTGACAAACCACATAAAATGCGATCTCCCTCGAATCGACATCGCTTCCTGGCGATCGTCGGTTCGGAGGACAACGGGTGTATTCCTTGGGACTAGACAGCGGGGAGCCGACCCTGCTGTTGGTCTGATTTCCGACGGGAGTTCAGAAGGAACGATGAAGAGATTGACTTCCAAACGTGGATGATGGATCGTTCGCCCGTTTTTCACGCCTTTTCCCCCAACCCGGTCCGTTTTTATTTCTCGACGGGATATGGGGTGGCTTCAGGTCGCGATGGATGATGTTGCGATGATGGGCCGCTTGCAGCGCCGAGG
>CALLYL010000815.1 GCA_937859535.1 uncultured Myxococcales bacterium | reverse complement strand
CTGCTGCGAACCCTGGAGATCGTACGGTGTGTTGGTGCTGCCTTACAGTACGCACATGATCTTGGTGTGGTTCACAGAGACGTCAAGCCCAACAACATTTTTCTCGGTCAGCGCGGCGATAGCGATGGGAATGTAACGGAGCAGATCAAGGTGCTGGACTTTGGCCTCGCCAAACTGGATGAGTTCGGAGGTTTGCTGTCCGACAGCGATTCCCTTGGTGCGGCCTTCACGTGTCCAGATACTCCACCGCTGACCCAGGGACTGGTGATCGGTACGCCTGCGTATCTTGCCCCGGAGGCAACCATTGCTGGTGGTCAGTTTGTGGATCATCGATCCGATCAGTGGTCGCTCGCAGTCGTCGCTTATGAGCTGCTCACCGGACAGTTGCCGTTTCAAGAGGCCAATCCGTACCATCTGTGTTTGCAGATTCGCCACACACCGCATACTCCGGTCCAGCAGCTTGTTCCAGCGATCCCTGGGCACGTTGAAAAGGCCATCAACAGGGCTCTGTCCAAAGACAGAGAGAAGCGGTTTGACAACATCCAGGACTTCGTCCGGGCGCTCGATAATCTTCCGCAGCGGACGACCTCGCGGAGCGTCGTGATAGCTGCCCCTTCAGCGCCGATTGTGGCAGTTCCTGATTCCCTACCTCAACCCATCGTACCGGAGGCAACCAAGATGCCAGCGAACCACCGACCCATTCCATCCTCACGCGGCGAGCAGCCCGAAACCATGCGCACGGTTCAGTACTCTGCGGCTGAGCTGCTGGCTCTTACCCAGCAGTCCGCTGGCCCCCAGGAAGCCGTTCCTACCATGGTCGAAGAGAACGTGTCCACCCGACGCTATGAAGTGTCACCTGTGGAGCGACGAATCACGAGTGTTCCCTCATGCGGAGAGCATGCGAGCGAGTTGCAGCGGCAGTGGTTCTCTTCGGAGACCCAGGAACACAGCAGCCCCCCTGGTTTGGCACCGGCTCAGGTGCTCCATCCGGGGATCTCCGATCTTCCAGGAGTACGATATTCGTCGCGTACTCAGGTCTGGCCAAGGGAAGATGACGTCACGAAGGTACCGACGAGACTTTCCACGATTACGCCGCTCAAATCGATGATCAATCGCGAGCACAGAATGCGGCATACATCATGGAGACATCTTCAGGGAGCCGGAGCGTTGGTGCTCTGTTGTCTCGTTCTGCTCAGTGCTTTCCTTCTGGGAATCTATCACGCCCGTACCCACAGCGCGGACACCAGGCAGACCGCAGATTCGTCCATTCCAGGGGTTCAGGAAGGAGCCCCGGAGCGACGTTAGCGCTTCGTCCTTCGTGGACCGGCATCACGACTCGGCGCACGACAAAGAGCGCCGGTGCCGCCATGCTACTTCTGATTGTAGAAGGCAGGGGGAATAATACAGGTCACCGGCCGGCGATTTGCGTCACATATTCTCCCCACACGACGATCGCAGAGAATAGCCCATGATTGGCTCCATCCGTCGAGGGCATGGTTTGAAGGGGACTTCCGCCGCGAGTTGCTTGCTACCAAACGACTCGTCGAGCAAGCACATTCCGTCGCGGCTTCTCCACCTGTACCAGTCGGTCAATGCCGGTCGACAGCTCCACCAAGCGACTACGGATTGACCCCACAAAGGCTTGCCGAATCACCATGTCGCCATCGAGCAGGAGGGTGATTGGGCGCTTACTGGTCAAGACCTGGCCGCTCAGCTCTGCGTTGGTGCTGCGACAAGGCGCTAGGTCAGGAAGAGCAAGTGAGCATTGGGCATCGCCTTTTCCAAGCGGCATCGTTCCGCCCATTTTCAGACATGCTGCAGCACTGACTGTCGGGATCCGTGGTCGCTCCCAAAAGGCCGCGATCTCTGCCTTCGATGCGTCAGGGGAATCAGCAATCATCACGAACTGAACTTCCTGCCTTGATTGAGACCGGTACTCCTCTACCAGGGTTCTTAGCTCGGCCATCTCGGCCAGACAGGGCTGACATGTCTTCGACCAGAGATTGACGACATAGACCGCAGCCGGTGGGAGCCTCAGTGCATGCCATTCCCGTTGGGAGCGCGAGTAGGACTGGACGCCACGGAATGATAGCTGACGATGGAGCAGTTCCGTTTCGATGCTCCGGTCCGCCTCGCTACCGGGACTGGCAGAAACCAAAGTCGGCCACCCCGTAGCAAGCAACATCAAGGGTATGATGGTTCGTGTCACTTTTGATAGCATCTGTGCCCCCATTACAAACAGTCTGTTCTTAGTACAAAGACAGCGCGCTCGTAGTCGGGATGTTCTGGTGGAACCGGCCTGTCCACGGGCTTTAGCATGAAGGGCTTAATGTCGAGCTTATAGGGCCAGGGGGGCTCGATCCGGTGGTCCGGTCGAGGACTGGCACCGACGTCCGCAAGGGACTCTGGTTCTGAGAGTCCATTGTTGGTCAGCCACCTTGATACCGCGAGCGCTCGTTCCTCTCCTGCCGTCCTGGTGGGGAGCGGCGCGGTGATGAGTACATACCGCGTACTGGGTAAGCGCCGTTCTGCGATAAACTCGCGCAGACGCTTCTGTCTCTCTGATGCGATCTCTGCGGTGGGAACAGAGATGTAGACAACCTCATGCCGCAGCAAGGTCAAGAGCTTCTCTCCGATCGAGCGAACGGCGAACTTCTCTTTGGCATCCCGCAGGACTACTTTAAGCTGAGACTCATCGCAGC
>CALLYL010000814.1 GCA_937859535.1 uncultured Myxococcales bacterium | reverse complement strand
AAAACCCATCACCGACGAGAGCGAATCGGCTCTCGGTAGTTTGCCCTAGACTCTCCCTCCCGTCGAGAAACATGGAAAGACTTCCCTGCTACTAAGTGAAAAGGTACGGGAAGTTTTCCTGCCGCACTGGTCCATCACGACGAATCGACGGGAAACTCGGCCTTCTGCGCTTGGATGAACGCAAGCTTTACGTCAGCTCCTTGGCGAAGAAGGCCGTGGCTTTCCTAAGAAACTCCTTCCACAGCAGTGACTGCCTTGGCCTTGCCGATCCGCGCCGCGAGGGTAGCCAGGGACGGTGAGGCAGACCGTCTGGCTGCTGAGCGGACGCAGAACCCAGCAGAAGCAACACGACTGCGGAGAAGATTATCGATAGCGAACGCATCTGAGCGCGGCCATCTTGCAGAGCGCACGGCGGCAAGTCGAGCAGGTTAGAGACAGCGAGCAAACTGCGCGCCACGGTGTGCCAGAACTGGCACCTACCCGGTTGTCCATCGGAAGCTCGTGTAGCAGTTGTTGCCCACGAGCCGCAGCAGCTAGTCCGATATATGGACGTCATCCGGTGGGCCGGTCGGCCTGTCGTTAGCCGCGTGCTCGCTTCGGGGTGCCAGTGCGTAGGATCTGAAACGCCCGCCGCGTCCTTTCCACCGCCCTCACCGTCGCCTCATCCTCTTCCCCGGCAAGCTGCGTCACCAGCCCGCCCACCTCCCCAACGATCTTCTCCATTTCCGCCATCTTGGCTTGGAGCTGCTTTAGGATCTCGGTGGTGCGCGGATCGCGGATCGACACAGCGGTATCATATCGGTCTTGAGGATGCGCTGTCGAGCGCTGCGTATGCGACGGGCTCGCGTTTCCGTACGCAGACTCGACCGTCGCTGTCGGCACGGAATAACACCGTTTCAAGCTGCGCTGTCCTCGGACGCCGCTGTATCGGGCTTGAGGTCTCTGTGGACAATCCCAGCCTCGTGAATTGCGGCCAGGGCTTCGGCGATTTGGCGGAGGACGCACAGCGCCCAGCGGACTTCTCCGAAGCGCTTGCGGGCCGACTTCAGGGAACCGCCGACCACCAAGTCCATGATCATAAAGAGGATGCCACCAGCGGTCATATCGACGTCGGTGATGCCGATCAGATTGGGATGACGGAGCCGGGCCAGGATCTGAGCTTCGCGCATGAAGCGCAGCTGGGATTTTTTGTCGGAGAGCTGGGGCACAAACTTCGCGGCCAGGTGTCTACCATCGGCCGTGCGTTCGACTTCATGGACTACGCCCATGGCCCCTTCACCAATCTTACGGACCACTTTGTAGCGACCGACCACGACCTTGCCCGGCGAGAGGTCAGGCAGCGGGGTGTTCTTCCCCGCTTGAGTCTTGATGATGGCGGACATCAGACGACGGGATCGCTCGGCAATCTGCCGGCGTAGCTCTTCGTTGAGGGTCTGCACCTCGCGACTCTTGTTCTCCATCTGCAACACTTTGGTGAGCAGGTCGGTGCGCATCGCCTCCAGGGCTTCGGCAAGATGGGTCATCGCACTGCCGGGAGGCACAGTGACGGGGGTACTTAGATCCCCGGCCGCCATCCGCACCGCTGCATCGAGCAGGTGTTGCTGCTCTTGCATCCGTTTTTGCGTCAGCGCAGCGTCCATCTCCAGACGCAGGGTCTTCGCCGACACGATGCTGATGGCGATTTGGTGCGCCAGGCCAATCAGCACATCGAGATCCTCTTCGTGCAGCCCCTTACGGTTGGTGTCGCTCTCGATATAGAGCACCCCAAGCGGCTGACCCCGGACCTGTAGCGGTGCCGCCATCAGCACCTGTCGTTTGTCGGAACTCCGTCTCATGGTGGGTCTCTGCGATACCAGGCACTGTTCGACGAACGACAGATCCACCGCTGTCGGTGCATGCAAGCTCTGGCCCTCGCTGCTGCGACCGCTCGCAAACTCGAGCTGGCCGCTTTGTTCGTTGCGAAGGAACAGAAATGCCCGTCGCGCCGCCAGCAGCCGAACCAGCCCGGATAGCGCAACCTGTGCTCGCTCATCGGGAACCAACACCCTCGATGATGCAAGGCTCAGGTTGAGCATCGAGGTATAGCTTTGCAATCGCTGGTGAGACCTCAGCACCCGTCTGCCCAGAATGACCCCAATGGTGACAAAGAATAGCGCATAGCCGATGTGCCCTAGCTTGGGCTGCGAACGCGACAGCACCCCGAGCGCAACCAGCACGTCATAGACCGCGATAAGCCCAGCGCCGAGGAAGCCGAACGCAAAAATCCGCGCCTCGATGTTCCCTCTCAACGAGTAGTAGAGAGGCAACCCAACGGCGAGTACAAAATCGCACAGCAGCAGCATCTGGACTGGAAACAGAATCCGCAGCACCGGCACCCGCACAAACGCGACGGCCAGCGCTGATCCAAACAGATAGAGCCACTGGAACTGGCGCAGATAGTACACAGTCCGCCATGGCCCCTGGCCAAACATCTCCCCGATGAAGTAGCACAGCGACAACATCGTGACTTGGAGCGACCACAGCTCAATATAGGTGAGCAGCAGTGGGTAATCGAACAGGAAAATCCGGAGCTGCGCCTGCGACAAGATGTAAACGGCACCGCTCACCGCCAAGCAGCCGTAGGCAAAAAAGACCCGTTCCTCGCGCCGCAGCCAAAACAGCAGGAAGCCAGCGGACCCAAGCAGAATCAAAAAGCCACCGACGATCAGTCGGGGTAGATCGATCTTAAACAAGTTGACCAAGATGACGCTGTGCTCGCCGAAACGAATCGGTCCGGCAGGCCCAATGTTGCGGTGCTCGGAATAGATGCGCAGAGTCAACCGCTTCCCAGCGCTATCGGGAGGAAGACGGACGATATGCCCTCGGTAGCCCAAGTATTCCGGCGTACCGGACGAAAAGTCGCCCCACGCATAGACCAGTTGCCCCTCAACGTAGACCTGAAACTCCTGATCCAAGTGCCCCACATGCAGGACCGGATCCGTGTGGGTGTTGGGCGGAATCTCCGAGCGCAGCCACAACCAGTGACTACCATTTCGGCCCGGAACACCGTCGAAACGACCAAGCTGCGTCCACTCGCTGGAATGCGAGTACGGCCGCGCCCATTCCAGCGCCCCCCAGGCCGCACGCGGTGAGTCGCCCCACTTGTATTCCCAGACGCCGCTGTATTCGAGGGGTCCGAGCGGACGCAAAATCGGCGGGCTTTCTCCACGGGGCAGCGGCTCTCCTGACGGCAGTAAACCGAGAGTGACGGCTGCACCCGCCGAGCCCATGGCAGCCATGAGGGCAACGAGGATCACCACCATGCGCAGCCCAACGCCCGTCATGGCGCACCTGTGAAGACAATGGAACACCGACAATGCGGGCCTTCCTAACTTAATAACGGCGACCGAAGAGACGGTGACACGATGCCAGCCCGAGCATCGCTACGGCAGCAAACAGCGCGAGTGCTCCCTGACGGTCGGGACTTGGGGTAATGCGACAGCCACAGCCGGTATCAATTGCCCCGCCATCGATCGGTGGCGGGTCGGTCGTGCCGCCACCACCAACCAAGCCAAATAAGGCGAAGTAAGCACGTCGCATAGAAGCCCCCAAAGTGAAACGTCGCACTTTGTCATCGTAACAGCCCGGCTCGCCGACGAAAACCCCTGTCGGGAAAGCCGACAGTTGCCCACTTCTACCCAAGTCGCAGTCGGCTGGCTTTGCTATGCTCCGCGCATGAGCTTCGGTTCGTCCCCACGCCCCGGTTTCCCCGAGACCTTCAACATGGCCGACTACTTCCTCGACCAGCGCGTGCGGGAGGGGCTCGGGGACAAAATCGCCGTCTATGACGACCATGGCAGTTACACCTACAACCAGATCGTCGAGCGCTCCGAGCAGGTCT
>CALLYL010000813.1 GCA_937859535.1 uncultured Myxococcales bacterium | reverse complement strand
CAAAGGACACGGGGATCGGTCAAAAAGCGGACAAACTTTTTTCAGATTTTTGTAAGTCCCTGATTTGCAAGCACTTACGCAACGCCAAGCCGGGCCGGGGGCACGATCGCGGGTCGATAAAATGGCAGGCCACGCTGTAACCAAAGCCAGTACAGGGTGAGTGCATCGCGATCTCGGAAGAAGCTGCGCAGCCGCTCTAGGATGCGATCGACACGTTTGCGGGCTGCCTCTGGCGATAGCTTGAGACGGGCCGCCATCTCCTCGAACTTAAGTCCCTCGGTGAACCTCAGTTCGACTATCTGTTTCTCTTGGTCGCTGAGTTGACTCATCGCCTGCTGAAGAAGGCTGCACTGCTCGTGTCCCAGCAGATCGTCAAGCTGAGGTGGTTCTTCGTCGCAGGTTGCCGTTAGCTTCGGCAAGGCCCTTTCCAAAAGTGCAACCTCGCGGTACCAGTCCGATAGGCCTCGCTTTAGCACTTTCCAGAACAGCGGCCGCACTGAGTCCTCAAGGTTGCGCGCTCGGGTGCAGGACTGCATGATCGCGTGATCGATGAGTTGACGGAGATCTGCTTCACCCAGGTCGGGAGCCTTCTTTTTGAGGTAGCCGGTGGCCGTCGTCGTTTCGCCAACTCGCAATTTTTCGATGCACTCAAGGATAAGAAGCCTTCGAGCCGTGCTTCCTTCCGCTGAACCGGCTGATGTCTCATCTACGATTGCATCACGTGGTGTCTTCGCACCAAGCCCTGCCGCCAGCTCCGCAAACGTCCGGGCATTGGCTAGCTCTGTGAGCGCGAGTTCTCGATCATCGGAGTCCCCTTCGAGAAGTTCCTGACCGCGTGCATAGGCCAGACTGGCCATCGTTGGGACCAAGCCTATGGCTGCGCGGGCCTGTGCTGTCGCTTCTCTGGCTCGCTTCTCCGCATCCACCAAGCGGACCATGCGCAGGCGGTCCATTTCTCTCTCAGCATTCTCTTTATCCAGTGCCTGCGCTACCTGTGGAGTGAGCTGGACCTGTACTTCATCCAACTCGGCGAGACTGTGCGAATAAGAGTCGTGAGAGACTCCTAATATCATGAGTGCATTGTGTAGGCCGGTATCGTCGCGATGCTGCCGTTCAAAACGGAGAGCTTGGCTGACTTCATCTCCCGTCAACCGGCCCGCAAACTCTCGGGAGGGTCCACGATCGGGCATGGTCCGGCCTTCCTTTTGAGACTGGGCCAGCGCAAAGTTCGCCCGCGCCGCATCGGCATACGAGCGTGCGATCTGGCGGATTGCTGCTTCGTCTGGGACCAGCGTCGTTGGCGGATCGGCCTGACTGGCTTGCAGCGCCAGCTCGGCGTCCTCAAGCATTCCCTGGACAATCGGCAACAGGAGCGGCTCAACAAACACCCGGATGAACACGGACTCCTTGGCCTTCGGGATCGAGAAGCCCAGCGGCTCGAACATCGCGACCAACTCCGACGGACGATTCTGGATCAGACTGACCAGCGAGGTCAGCTCAACCCAAGTCGAGTAGGCATCACCCAAGGCCAGCGCCACACTGACGGAGTTCACCCTCACTACGCCAAGCCGAGCGTAGAATCCTTCCAGTCGGATGCGCGCTTCCGGTATCCGGCTGCTGGGGAGCTGGTCTGTTGCGCCAAGCTGCTCCTCTTTGGTCAAGGCATCGAGAAGACCGGCGAGAAACTCCGCCAAATAGAACTCACTCGAGGCTTTCCACCAAGCAGCGTAGTGCTTGCCTCGATCCCTCAGCCGTTCTGCATCCGATCGATGCTGCTTGGTTGAGGCAGCCCAGCGCTGAAGCTTTGGGGGCGCATTCGGTCCGAGCGTCACGCCAAGATTCGCAAGCCGCGCCAGTATCGTTTCCGTGCGAGCCTGCACGAGCAGGAGGGTCGCCTCAATCGGCTGGAGCTTGTCCTTCGTCAGCGCCCGCGCCAGCGGCTGCGGCTTGCCGTAAAGAACCTCATAGGGCTCGATAAAGCTCGGATGCTGCGCGGAGACCACCGAGGGGAGCAGCAGGA
>CALLYL010000812.1 GCA_937859535.1 uncultured Myxococcales bacterium | reverse complement strand
GTGCGCTTTGATTCGGCGGTCGGCTTGACCGCCTCCGCATTGGGTTTGATCACCTTGGCCGTTTCACCATGCTCCAACTCTGCGGGGGAGAGTTTGGGGTGTTTCAGCGTCTCCGTTGATGATGCATCGACCGTTTCGACCTTGAGCACTCTGATCGTTTCGTCTTCGTTCGGAGCTGTCTCGTCAATAGGCAGGACTGGCGCGGCAATCGGGGGGACCGGTGCTAGCTCGAGGACCGGAGCGGATGGCGGTGGTGCCTCTGGTGAGAGCGGACCCATTCCAGGCTTGGTGGGTCGGCCAATGGATGGGGTAGACAAGGGCCGAAGCTCCGACGATGAGGCAGTGGCCTTGGCCCGTGGAATTTCGATGGAAGGAGACGGTGTCACGACCGGAGCTACCGGACGCGGTGCCTCGCTCTGTTTGGTTGCCGGGCCGCTCGGTTCCCGATTGAGCTGAGGGGCTGGAGTCGACATTGCCGCAATGCGACTGGAGTCCCGCTGAGCCGACGGTGCACTGATTTCTTTGGCGATCGGTTCTCGCGGGACTGCTGTTTTGATGACCGCCGGGGTGCTTGGCTCGCGTCGAACCGGTGTTGGCGGGCTCGCAGCGTGGGCATCGAACTTCATTTCCTCGACGGGTGTGTCCGCAGACGGCGGCAACCGAGTCAGGTCCGATGACGTTGCCGATTCGGTCAGGTCGACCTCATGAGTGCGCAGCGCCGGCAGCGCCGCCTCTTCCCAGGCGAGGCTTTCCTGTTCCAGCATCGCCCGAGCCGTGCGTGGGGTTGGATCTCCACGATCGAGCCTGGTCGCTACGATGTTGACGAAACCATTCTTGAGTGGCAGAGCCGGAGCGTCTGACTTTGCTGCCGGCGGTTTCGGGCTCGAAGGGGCTGCCGTTGTGGGCTGAACTGTGGCTGCTGGGGCGACCGGCTTCGCTGCTTCCGGCGTAGGTTGCACACGGACAGGTGAACCGACCGTGGTGTTCGGTGCTGCCGCTGGCGGGGGAGCGGCGGGCGGAGTGGTGACTGCAGGTTCGCTGCGCTGACCGACTCGAATCGCCGGATAGGCGAGAGTTTTTTTGATCGACTGTGGCTGTTGATGCTGTGGGGGATCGATGGCCTCAACCGCTGCTGCCAGGGCTGCGAGCTGAGTTCCCGGTGCCACCGTGGGCATTGAGTGGGTTCCTTGGGCGGCCGCACGAGGCGGATCATCGACAGGGACACTAATGCTCTTCATCGCTGGATAGCTGACAAAGGCTCGAACCTCTTGGCCCTTCGATGCGGTGGGCTCGGGGGCACTCATCGGCGTCAGCTTCTTCATCGCATCAGACTTGGCACCTGGTGCGACCTGCATTGGCAGCGGCGGCTGATTGGCGAGGACGTTTTTGCGTTCCATCGCATCGAGGAACTGCGCCACCGTCTGGAATCTCTCGGCAGGCTTTTTGGCCAGCGCGGTGCGGATGACCGATTCCAGCCAGGGCGGACAGTCGGGCCGCTTGTCTCTGAGACGAGGTACCGGCGCTTCGAGAAGTTTGCTCAAGATATCGAAAGTGCCGGTTCCCTTGAACGGCTGCTCACCACAGACCATTTCATAGCCGAGTACGCCGAGGGAGTAGATGTCGGCTCGACGGTCCACCACCTCGCCGCGAGCTTGTTCGGGGGCCATATAACGCGGATCGCCGTAGGTCATTCCCATCGCCGTTCGTTGCGCATCCGTGAGCTCGGGCTGCACCAGCTTGGCCAAGCCGAAGTCGAGAATTTTCACGAAATCGGCACGTCCACGACGGCGTGTGAGGAAAATGCTTCGTGGCCGGAGGTCGCGGTGAATATAGCCAAGCGTGTGCGCCTCCATCAGTCCGTCACCGATCTGAGAGAGGATGTCTGCGACTCGCTCCGGTGTGAGCCGACCTTCCCGCTCCAACACCATCGACAGTGGAACCCCATCGAGGAACTCCATCGCGAAGAACAGTCGACCATCTTCGGCCCGCCCAAAATCAAAGACCTGCGGGATATGGTCGTTGTCGATCTCGCAGACGGTGATCGCTTCCCGGCGGAACCGCTCTACCGCATCTTCGTTCTGCGCAAGCTGTTGGTGCAGAAGCTTGACGGCCATCCGTCGCCGTAGCGTCGTGTGCTCTGCACGATAGATCGTTCCCGCTGCTCCCTGCCCAATCCGCTCGACCAAGTGATAACGTCCGCCAATGGTCTGTCCGACGAGCGGATCGTTTTGCTCGTGGTGCAGTGCCTGCCCACAGGCGGTGCAGAACAGCGCTTCCTTGGGATTCTCGCTTCCGCACTTGGTGCAACGGGCGGTGGCCATCACTTGTCCTCTTTCCTGATCCGTCAGGTCGGTTACTGGGCTACAGCCCGCTTACGGGGCACTACAGGTTGAGATTGTGGCCTGCACACCAGTGACGGTGAGCGACAACGGTAAGCACCGATGTCCACTGCCGCAGGCGGCATCTGTATTACAAGATTTCAGGCAAAACTTGCCCTGGCTTTGCTGGAGACAGCGATAGCTCTGGCAGTCAGCGTCTTTGGCGCATGGGGATGAGCCAGCCATACCACTTGGATCGGCGGGCACGCAGTACAGCGCTACTGAAGTTAGTCCTGGCTGGACCAGGGGCGTACAGACCTCACTCGCTGAGCACTCGTTCTGGCTCTGACAGGTCTTGGCTGCCGTCGGTGGTTGACATCGTCCCGCTTCACACAGTGCGCTCACCGGACAGACTTCTTCCAAAAAGACCTGTCGATCCGTGGGATCGCGACCACAAACGAGAGCGACGGCGCGCTCTCTCTGGTCGCAGCGACGTTCACCGAGCATGCACGCAGACATATCCGGAAAGTCTGGGTTCGCCGTCGTACAGCATATCGCTTGTACGGCTAGGCCAAGGGCAAGAGCGATTGCAAGCCTCATCCTCACAACCTCCTTGGCTACATTAGAACCGTGCAATGGCGCTGAGCCCACTTCCTTGCTCAAGCACCATCGGGAACACTGCAACCTGACCTGTCGAGCGCCTTAGGTCGCGCCGGTCCAGGTAATAGAGCACGCCAAAGGCCGTTGCTGCCGCGAGCCCGCCACCAAGCAAACCCAAGCCGGTGGCCAAGTTGCCCTGATAACGTGTCGGGCACTGGTTCGAGGGGCGATCGGTGCATGTCGGTTGGCCGTCACGAGGCGAGAGAATCAGAAACGGAATCGACGTAATCAGCATTCCACCCGCCAAAATGCCTGAAGCAATCCAGCCCACGCGATATCCGATGTGACGCGTTGCTGGTGCCGGCGGTGAATTCGGGTTCGGATTGGACGGCGAGGTCGCGTTGGAAGGTGATGTAGCGGCACTGCCGGGATCCTTTAGCGTCATTTCAGCACTGGGTGCTGGTACGGGAGGTTCCGGCAATGGGCGAGTCGTTTCAACAGGTGGCGGCGGGGCCGCGATGGTGAGCTTTGGCACCAGAGCGGCAGCGGTCTTCCGCATCGCATCAAAGGCCCGACTGAGGTTACAGCCTTCATTGTCATCGCCACAGCGCTCCGCGAAGATCACATTGCTATGCTTGCCGTTCGGATCCATCGCCGTGAGGAGGATCTGATATGCGGTGCCACCAACGGCGCTTTTCATGGCGATCTTGGGGACCACGACCCGATCGACTTGAAGCTGAGCGGCCACTTGTCCGATGCAGGCTCCCTGCTGACAGGACAGTAGATCGTCGCGACCAGTGAGTCGCTGACGGACTTCTTCCGCAGAAAGTACCGTCCAGCCCGAACCTGCGGAATCCACGAGACCCTGAGCGAGTGAGTCGTGGAACTTGTTGCGCCGACCTTCCGACACCGGAGAGTCTGAGTCGACCTTGGGCGACAAGACTGCCAGCCGGGCCGCGTACAGCGATGAGGACGTCAGAAGAATTACTCCGACGAGCGACAGACGAGCAACAAATGGGGCGAACATGCGGCCAGTCTAGCATGGTCGAGCTACAAGGGAAGTCGTCTGCTCCCTCGGGGTTTCCATTTTGAATGGGAGGCTATCCACTCACAATGGCGTTGCGGTTTCGATCGCTTTTGTTGATGAGGGCGGGCGAAGTGCGGCAGCTTATCGGGGACGTCCGGGCGTTGGTTGGGCGCGCATGGCGGTGGCTCGGTGCTGGCTTGTCGACGGCGTAGGCTTGCTAGTTTGTTGTAGAGCGTGCGACGGGATAGGCCCA
>CALLYL010000811.1 GCA_937859535.1 uncultured Myxococcales bacterium | reverse complement strand
CTTCAGAGGCTCCGACTTGGCGGAGTCCTTGGCGGCGGCCTTGAGCGCGAGCGCACCTTTGATCGGTTCTTGGGCTGCCGATTTGGCCGAGTCTTTTGCGGAGGACTTGAGAGGTTCCGCCTTGGCCGAGTCTTTTGCCGCCGATTTCGCGGGTTCGTTCTTGTCGGGCTCTGGTTTGGCCGCTGCCGCTGGCTCTTCCCACGCTGCTTTGGCGTCGCTCAGCCCGAGTGCCGCGAAGTCGAGCGAACCCATCTGGGTCTTGTCACCGCCCTCGTCTTCATCATCGCCCAGCGTGGGCTTCGAGGTCGGCATCGGTGCAGGCCTGACCGGACCGGGATGGAGTCGCGCCTTTTCGACCGCAGCGCGCACTTCATTGATCGATTCCGGGGGCAGCCACTCGGCCTGGCCTTCTCGCCACACGAAGATGTCGCGACCAGGGGTTGCTTGCTCAGCAACGATGCGCTTTGCGAGATCCGCGAGCGGCATCGGATCGACGACGTTGCCATCGAGAGACAGGTGCCACTCATCGGCTTGCGGAGTCGGCTGCGCCCCACCAACTTTGGCAAAGAAATCGGCCATGCCGCCGATCATCGTCGAGTCGCCACCCTCACTGTCATCGCCACCGCCGCCACCGCCGCCACCGCTGCTACCACCACCGCCGCCAGCCAAGCCGACGGAAGCGCGGGAGCCGATCATGGTGGCGTCTTCGGACTCGACCTCACCCTTGGCGGTACGGACGCCGCCCTGGCTGACGGTGATCTGGCAGCCACATTTCTTGCAGCGGATTTTGAGAACCTTCCCCCGGACACGCTCGTCGGGAAGGTTGTATTTGGTTTGGCACTGTTCGCAGGAAAACTTCATTTTCCGGGGGCTCCCGAAGCGAGCGATTCTCTGTTGCCACCCAGGCGATGAGGCACGGGAGGCACGGTAGTAGCCGTCGTCCCTATGGGTGGGGTGGATACGGGCAGTGACACGACTCGACGATCGGTTCTCACTATACCCGAAGACAGCTAGCCAAAAAAGCCCTGTCAGTTCGCGTATTCTCAGAATCCTTCCGCGCACAAAAGGGTTCGACTGGCCAGGTTGGTCACCAAGAGGTCTCGTGTGGTGGATTCGGGGTCGCGGCGTGCTACCGTGCCTCCGTGAACTGCAAAACGCGGATGTCTGTCGTCGGTGTGGTGTCATTTTTGGGAGCTGTCGGTTTGCTCACTGTGCCCTGGGGGTCCGGGCGAGTGCGGGCGGCCGACATCTGTTCGGTCGAAGTGGCGGCGGCGAGGAGGGCCCTTGTGCAAGCGGGTCGAGCGGTGGTGGGGAGCCCGGTCGCGGACCTGTACGAGCGACCCGATGTCAGCGGACCGCTCGCTGACCAGGCGCTGTTTGGTGAACTGGTGATGGTGCCACCGCAGCCCGAGGCCTGTCGCGACGTCAGTGGAGAACTGGTCCTGGTCGAAACCAAAGCGCCCTATAAGGGCTACGTGCCGATTGCCTCGCTGTGGCCGTGGCCGTCGGACAAGCCCGATTATCTGCAATCGTCAGCGCTTGATCCGCAAAAGGCGCGGCTGCGGGTGACGGCGCGTTTGAGCAATGTCTTCCGCAGTCCCGACGTGACGCTGAGCAACCCGCGCTTGGTCCTGCCGCTCCACAGCGAGCTAAAGCAGGTCGAGGTCGTGTCGGCGCGCTGGCTCAAGGTGGAGCTACCCGATGGCAGCCTGGCTTACATTCAGCGCGGTGACGTCGAGGTGTTGAGTGCGCCGGTGGCACCGTCTCCGCTTTGCCTGGTTGGCGAAGCGCGTAAGTATGAAGGGACGCCGTATCTGTGGGGAGGTCGCTCGACGCTGGGCATCGACTGTTCGGGCCTGGTGAGCAATGCGTTTAAGGCCTGTGGGGTGATCGCTCCCCGAGACGCCGGTCCGCAGATGAATTGGTCTGCGCTCGTGGCCATCGACAAACAGACCGATTTGCAGCCTGGCGATCTGCTCTTTTTCAGCAGCGCCGATCAAAAGCCCGGTACTCCGCCCAAGGTTGCCCACGTTGGTATCTTCGTCGGTGCGGGCCGATTCCTCCACGCCACCACCAGCGAGCGTCCGACGGTCCATGACAGCCCACTGAGCGAGCCGGATTGGCAGCGGCGCTACCTGGGTGCCCGTCGCTATCGCACGTTCTAGCGGCAGTTTTCGTCGACGAGATGGGTCAGGTCTTCGACCGAAAACGGGTCCGGCAGGTAGTCCTCAAAGTCGAGCATGCTGGCGGCTTGCCAATCGGCAGCTTGGTCGAGCAGTGCGATAATCGGCAGTCGGCGACGCGGACTTTCGGCGCGCAGCGAGTCGAGGAAATCCTTGCCGCCGATCTGCTGAAGCAAGCGAAAGTTCAGCAGGACCAGCGCGACCTCGGGCCGCTGCACACCATGTACCGCTTGGTCAAACGACGAAACCGTCAGCGTTCGGTAGCCGCGTGCCCCCAGGCAAGCTGTGACCGAGGCGATCAGCGCAGGCCGGTCTTCGATGAGCAGTACGCCGCCGCCCATCCCTGGCTGAATCTCGTCACCCGGTGGAACCATGTGCGACAAGTACCCGCATTTACCTCCATGGTCAAACAAAACGGGGCGACATCGGAAGATTTTGGGTAACCCAGTTACTGGATGCGGACGCTGGGATCATCGACGTAGGCAGTCAAGGTGCCGCTTGAGTTGATGCGAAGCTGGATGATGCCGCCGCTTGGGACCGGCACGGATACAGAAAGGGGCTGCCAGTCGGGCGTGTTGGCGGTCACGGTGGGCGAGGTCGCGATGACCTTGTTGGCGGTGAGATCCCAGACGTCGATGGCCAGCTTGGCCCCGGCGCCGGCTTGCGGGACAAACACATACGCCGAAGCAACCAAGGTCTTGCCGACCATGGACTGCGCCTGGAAAGTTTGGTTAAGCACGTTGGCGGTGGCGTTTTGGCTCGATACCATCAGCGATCGAAGGCCGCATCGTGGCGTACCGACGCTGACGGTCCAGGTGGTGCCGCCACCCGCTTGACTACAGCAACCATCCCACTTGCCGGGAATCGTGCTCGGCGGACTGCCGGTGTTGTTGGCTTTGCCGTTGCCGTCGGGCTCGACACTAGGGTTTTCGAAGCCGGGATTTTGAAGCAGGTTCATGGTATCGAGCGGACACATCCCCATGTCCCGCGACTGCATCGCCAGGTCCGGGGTACCTCCCTCGACACTTTCGGTCTTGGGACTACAAGCCATCAAAGAGAAAGCGAACAGGCCAGCGACCCAGTTCATCGTCGGTCTACGTCGTGTGCTGCGCATGCGGTCCTCCCCCCAAAGGAGCTCGTTTGTAGAGCAGCATAACAGACGGACGGGGGCTTATTCGTCACCCTCGTGCTCGTCGACCAGGATGGTCAGACTGGGGATCAGGCAGCGCTTGCCTTCGATGCGAATCAGTCCCTCGGCGCACAGCCGCGAGAGGTTGCGCGAAACCAGCTCGCGGACGGTGCCAATGTGGGCGGCGATGTCTTGATGGCTCTCGGCGAGGAGAAACTCGGCGACGTTGCCGCTGCGGTGATGCTGGGCGTGGCGGAGCAGAAAACCGATCAGTCGGTGGCGAACGGTCGTAAACGACAGATCCTCGACCAGCATCACCAGGCGGCGCAAACGGCGACCGACCACCTTGAGAATCTTCAGCGCGACCTCGGGATTTTCCAGGCACAGCGCTCGCAGTTCACGCGCTCCCAGGAACAGAACGTGGGTATCGGTCACGGCGCGGGCTGTCGCAGGATAGGGTCCGCCATCGAAGACCGGTAGCTCGGCCACACAGTCACCCGGGCCATCGATGCTGAGCACCTGCTCTCGCCCACTCGGGGCGACCTTGAAGATGCGCACCGAGCCAGCGGCGATGACGAACATTCCGGCGCAGTCATCCCCTTCGCAAAACAGCTCGTCGCCCGCCGAGTATCGTCGTGACACCGCGAGCTTGGCCAGTGCCCGATGTTCACCATCGGACAGATCCGCAAACATGTGGGTGTGGCGCAGCACGGACGCGTAGGAGGACTCGCTCATGAGCGAGGATTGTACGAGCGAGCGCCGTGCATAAACGTGATAAACGGTGGTTCCGAGCCAAAGACCCTATGAAGCCAGATCAGTCCGTGCCGGTTGCCGTCGTCAGTCGGCCCAAGGCCAAGTATCCCGAGCTGCCACCGTTTGATCCGCCAAACCCGATCTATGAAATGGTCGAGGCCGTGCTGCGTGACCTGGGGTTCGATCGAGCCCGCAGCGGTACACCGGATTGGAACCCGCTGGGTGACCTAATTGCACCCGGCGATCGCGTGGTGCTGAAGCCAAACTTTGTGGCCTCGAAGAACTTTCACCAGCCGCTGCATGGCGACAAGCTGTTGTGCAGTTCGACGCCGGGCTCGGTGCTGCGGCCACTGCTCGACTATGCGCTGCGGGCGACTGGACCCGCCGGCCAGGTCACCATCGTCGATACTCCTGTCGAGGGCTGCAACGTCACGGATGTGCTCCGGGGCCTCGGCATCGACCAGCTCATCGCCTACTACAGAGAGCGTGGCCACTCCGTCGAGTTCATCGATCTGCGCTATTTCCAGATCGTGCCACGGATGGTGCTCGACGACGTGCGGCGGCATGGGCGGTCGCTGAACCTGGGAATGTTGGTTCGGGAGTCTCTGCCCGGTGATCCGCTCGGCTATCGGGTGGTCGATTTGGGCTCGCGTTCGCGCTTTGCCTCCGTCGAGCAGCGGGCCGACCGCTATCGCTTTCATCGCTCACACAAATACACGCCGCAGCCGCATCACTCGGGTGGCAAGCACGAATACTCGATTCCCCGCACGGTGCTCGCTGCCGACTGCATCTTGAACTTGGCCAAACTCAAGACGCACAAGAAGTCGGGGGTGACGCTGGCCTGCAAGTCGGTGATCGGTCTGACCAACGAGAAATACTGGCTGCCGCACTACACCGCCGGGACGCCCGCCGAGGATGGCGACGAGTTTCCGTTCTGGCCGCCGCTCGCGGTGCGCATGGAAAACCAGCTTCAGCGCTTTCCGATGCCGCTGGGACACTCGCTGGTGGCGCGGGCTCCGAAGCTTGTCGATCCGCAGAACGGCATGGTGCGCGGCTACATCCTCGAAGGCTCGTGGGAGGGCAACGACACCATCTGGCGGACGATTTTGGACCTGGGTGAGATCGTGCTGCATACCGGCAAGGACGGCGTCTTGCGCGATACCCCGCAGCGGCGCTATCTGACGCTGATCGACGGAATTATCGGTGGGGAGGGCGAAGGACCGCTGGCCTCGACACCACGTCACTCCGGGCTTTTGCTTGCGAGTCAAGATCCGGTGCTGGCCGATCTGGTGGCGACTCGGCTGATGGGCTTCGATCCGTCGCGGGTCAAGACCATCACCGAGGGGCTGCGCAGGCCGATCCTGCCGTCGTCGAAAGAGGCTGCGCTGGTGGTGTCGATGAACGGGGTGCCGCCAAGTGGCGCATTTAAGCCGCCGTCGACGTGGCCCTCGCTGCTGCGTCCCACTCCTGAGGCGAATCGATGAGCGCTCTTGACCTGTCCCATTGTCGCGTCCTTGTCACCGGCGGCGCGGGCTTTTTGGGCTCGTTTGTCGTCGAAAAACTCCGCGCCCGAGGCTGTCGTGAGGTGTTCGTACCGCGCTCGCGCGACTATGACCTCGTCGATTTGCAGGCGGTGCGAAGGCTGCTTCACGACAGTCGGCCCGATCTGATCATCCACTTGGCGGCTCGCGTCGGTGGCATCTTGGCCAACCAGCGCAATCCGGGACTGTTTTTTCACGACAACCTGCTGATGGGTGTACAGCTTCTCGATGAGGCGCGCTGCTTCGGGGTCAAGAAGCTGGTGGCGACGGCGACGATCTGTGCCTATCCCAAGCACACGCCGGTGCCGTTTCGCGAAGACGACCTGTGGAACGGCTA
Source organism: uncultured Myxococcales bacterium (assembly GCA_937859535.1). Lineage (GTDB taxonomy): Bacteria > Myxococcota_A > Polyangia > Palsa-1104 > JAEUJZ01 > JAEUKA01. Next base: position 2,561 of record CALLYL010000811.1, on the reverse strand, counting down.
TCCCGAGGAAACCAACGCGCCGTATGGGCTGGCCAAAAAGATGCTGCTCGTGCAGTCGCAGGCGTATCGGGCGCAGTACGGGTTTGCCTCTTCGGTGCTGTTTCCGGTGAACCTGTACGGGCCGCGCGACAACTTCGATCTCGAGTCCTCGCATGTGATTCCGGCGCTGATTCGCAAGATCGCGCATGCCATCGCCGACGGTCAGCAGACGGTGACATTGTGGGGAGACGGCAGCCCCACCCGCGAGTTTTTGTACGTCGAGGACTGTGCCGAAGGAATCCTCCTCGCCTGTGAGCGGTTCGACGACAGCCAGCCCGTCAACCTGGGCAGCGGTCACGAAGTCTCGATCGCCGTCCTCGCCGACAAAATCGCCGAGCTGATGGGGTACTCCGGTCGCTTCGTCTACGACACCAGCCGTCCGAACGGTCAACCTCGACGAGCGCTCGACTGTTCCCGCGCTGCCGAGCTGTTCGGATTCCGCGCCACCACCTCACTCGATGAGGGACTGCGGCGCACCATCGACTATTTCCGTCGCGAGTTTGCACCATGACCGCAAGGCGAGCACTCATCACCGGCGTCACCGGCCAAGATGGTTCGTATCTGGCCGAGTTTCTGCTTCGCAAAGGCTACGAGGTCCACGGCATCGTCCGTCGCTCCTCGTCGTTTAATACCGGGCGGCTCGATACGATCTATCAAGACCCGCACGTTCCCGACTATCGCTTGCAGCTTCACTATGGCGATATGGTCGACTCGACGGGGCTCGGGCGCATCCTGCATACAGTCCGACCCGACGAGGTCTATAACCTGGCGGCGCAGTCCCATGTCCGCGTCTCGTTCGATATGCCGGAATACACCCACGACGTGGTGGCGCAAGGGACGACGCGGCTTCTCGAAGCGCTGCGCGAGCTTGGTCCAAAGACCCGCTTTTATCAGGCATCGTCGTCGGAGATGTTCGGTGCCTCGGCTCCCCCACAGTCCGAGACGACGCCGCTGCGTCCACGCTCGCCGTATGCGATTGCCAAGGTCGCCGCCTATCACACGACGATGCTGTATCGCGAGGCGTACGGCCTGTTTGCGTGCAACGGCATCTTGTTTAACCACGAGAGTCCTCGGCGCGGCGAGACATTCGTGACCCGCAAAGTGACGCGGGCGGCGGCGCGAATCAAGCTGGGGATGCTCGACAAGCTGTATCTGGGCAACCTCGAAGCGCGACGAGACTGGGGTTTTGCGGGCGACTACGTCGAGGCGATGTGGCTGATGCTTCAGCAGGACAAGCCCGAAGACTTGGTCATCTGTACCGGCGAGAGTCACTCGGTGCGCGAGCTGCTCGAGGTCGCGTTTGGCCGTCTCGATCTCGACTGGGAGCGCTATGTCGAGATCGATCCGCGCTACTTCCGCCCGAGTGAGGTCGATGACCTACGCGGTGACATGACGCGGGCCCGGCGCGTGCTGAAGTGGGAGCCCAAGGTTCGTTTCCGCCCCTTGATTGAGATGATGGTCGACCACGACCTCGCCGACCTACTCCGCCACCGCCAAGTCCGCCCGCGCTAACGCGGGGGATTGGGTTCCTACATCTTGGGGAGGGGTTTGCCCTGGTCGGGGCGGCTGTAGTCGCAGACGCCTTCGGGGAAGATCGCTTTGAGCTTTTGGATCTCGGCCAGCGACGGCTTCCAGGTTCCGTAGGTGCCATCGGTGAGCGCGGTATCGACCGACTTGAGCGCGCACTTGAAGATGCCGCCTTCGATGGGTGCCCCAGCGATGATGCGCGAGGTGCTGTACATCGGGAACTTCTGGGTACACGTCCCGGCGGGCTTTTGGTCGAGCACGCCGTCCCACACGTCGGCACCCTTGGCGATGAGCACCCCGGCGGTATCAAAACAGCTATCGGCGGCGCGCTCGGGACGATTGGCAGCGACGGTGCGGGTCGGATTTTTGCGAAGGTTCGCCATCCACTCGTCCATCACTTCCAGTGCCATCGGCACCTGATCAAAGTCGTTTCCTGAGGCGGCGGGCGTCTCGGTAAACCAGATCACCTGATGGTCCGCGTTCCCCATTTTGGCTTTGATGCGGGTCCGGATGGCGAACGACTGATGGACGTTGTGCATATCGAGCCGGTGCTCTAGGTAGGGATGCCAGTCGATGGTGGGAATGTCGGTCTGACCGGTAAACCAGAGGCCCGAGCCATACATTGCTCGCGTGGCGTCGAGGTCGCCGTGGGTGCGCGGGGCCGGAATGCTCGGCGCGATCGGGTTCCAGCGATTGATGTTGCGGCTGCCCCAGGGATCAAAGTAATTCGGGTCAGCCAGCACCTTGCCGACTTCGCTCGCACCGGTGCCGTTGTAGGGGAAGCCCTCGGGCACCATCTCGCTGAGCAGCTTCCAGCCACCGATCTTGAAGTTCACGTCCAGGAACTCGGCGGGCGTGATCAGTCCCTTTTTCATCGAGCCAAGCCCGTACTGCACCCCGACGTTGTCCCAGGTCGATCGTGGGTAGGGAAAGAGTGTATTCCCAATAAAATATAATTTACAATTGGAATATATTCAAATACAGATGAATATGTT
>CALLYL010000810.1 GCA_937859535.1 uncultured Myxococcales bacterium | reverse complement strand
TCGACAGCCAGGGCGCCGAGGCCGAATTGATCCTGCAGGCCGCCCGCGACAAGGCGCAGCATTGGCAGCGGCGGCATAAGGTCCGGCGGCTGGCTCAAGTCGGGTTGCCCACTCAAATCCGGCAGTCCCGCTGCCATGTCAATGGCTTCGGCCACCGATCCGCTGTCGCACTGTGCAAGACTCGCAACGAGCGCAATCCAAACCAAAAGAGCGCAGCCACCGCAGAGCCTTCTCACGAAATTTCCACCGTTCATAAGCCCTCCCCCGCCAAATAGTTTACTGAGAGGATCCCTGTGAGAACAAATGTTGTTGTTCGCTAGAAGGTCCGACCCCGGCGGGTCCAACAGGTCCGGTGTGTCCACACGATGACGAACTTACTTTCCGAGCGCCTAGACCATCGGCCCATCACCGAAGAGGACTGGCCCTTTTTCCTCGCCTTAAACCAGGACCGCCAGGTGGTGCGCTACGTCGCCGACGATCGCAGCGAAGCCGCCATCCGCCAACTCTTTGACGTGCGCCTGCCGCGCTGGGAGGTGGGCAGTCCGCACTGGCTGTGCTGGGTCATTCGCGAACGATCCACCGGTGCGCGAGTCGGCGTCACCGGGTTGATTGATCGGGGCGAGGGCGTGGCAGAAGTGGGCTTTCTGCTGGCCAGCGCGGTTCACGGAAAAGGCTACGGAATCGAGTCTCTGCGCCTGCTGTGCCGCTTCGCGTTTGCAGAGGCCAGATTTCGCAAACTCTCCGCCACGGTGACCGCAGGCAACGCCGCGTCCAAGGCGGTGCTGGAAAAAGCCGGCTTTGTTCAGGAGGGCACGCTGCGCGAGAGCTATCTCCTCGCAGGCCGCTGGCAGGATGACTGGCTGTTCGGACTCCTACAGCGCGAGTTTGCCTAACCCCTTTCCCATCCTGTCGCGCTGCCAGCGCGGAGGGAGTTGGCAAGTCAGCGAATTGGTCCGCAGGCCGAGCGATAAGACTACGGTGCCGGAGGCAGTCCCCACTCTTTGAGTGCAGCCCGAACCATCGCCGCATACTCCGCATCATCGGCGGCCAGCGCCCACAGGTCTTCGATGATCTCCTGCTGATATTGAGGAGGAAGAACCGACTCCGTACCGAGCCAAGCGAGTTTCTTTTTCACATCCGCATACGTAGTTCGAGGCCGCGAAAGCTGGGACTTCCCACGAAGCTTCAGAACCTCGATGGTCGCTTCGCCTCTGCTTGTCAGCGGGTACGGAATGCACTCGCGGTAGCCGATGTGCTCGTCGGGATTGTCTGCGTACGGGTCAAGGAGCAGCGGGTCTTCCTGCGCGAGCGATTCATGATGCGAGCGCGCCCGCATCGCTGGGTCGGCCAGCGGAAACTGTGTCCCTTTGCCGGTGGGCTCCCCATCTGAGTCCTGACGCGGCTGGTTACACAGCACGCACGCGAGCATCAGGTTCTGCCACTCATACGCCAGCCAGTAGTAGCCAGGCTTTTCCTCGGACGCATCCCGCTGCTGCCGAACAGCGTTCTTGGGGCGGTGGTGCTCGACTTCCAGCGGTGTCGCTCTGGAATCGCAGTAACAGCACTTGTCATGCTGCGCTCCTTCCAGAGACTTCCGAACCGACAGATCCCGATAGGTGTCATCGATCGGAAAGGACTCGGTACCGTTCCGATGCGGGGCCGACTGGTCGTAGAGATCGCAGAGTGCTTGGGCCTTTTCGAGACCCTTGGTGAGTAATATCTCAGGACACTTCTTCGGGCGCGTAAGCCGCAGCATGGCTACGACTTCCTGGGTCGCTTGGGTGCCACTTCCGCGTTAGGCACCACTTCCTCTGCGGCCCGGCGCAAGATGTCTAGGTAGCGCGCCTCGGCGGAACTCTCTGTGTGATCTTCCTTGCGTAGCCTGGCTTCGATCTTCGCCAGCTCCGCTTGTTCCTTCGCGGTGAGCTTGACCTTGCCAAGCAGCGCTTCTTTGCGGGCGTACAGCTTGTCAAACTCGGGAGGTCGCGCGCTCGGCAGACCGAACAAATCACTCGTCAGCATCTGATCCAGCCGCCAGAAGCGAATCTGGTTGGGCTGACGGGTAATCTCCACATGCGACGCGCCGTCGGGCCGCTGCAAGACCACGATGTTGGCTTCCGCTCCCGCCGCCTGCACGATGAGCGGGCTGTGCGCGGTCACGATGAACTGGACGTTCGGAAACTTCGCGGACAGCCCCTCGAAGAGCTGGCGCTGCCACTTGGGATGCAGATGCAGGTCAATCTCGTCGATCAGCACTACGGCGGGCTCATGAAGCGGCTGCTTGCTGTCTGGGTAGCGAGCAAACATCTGCACCGCCAGGTCGATCATCCACGCCATCAGCGTCCGATAGCCCAAGCTGAGCGCCCGAAGCTGGACCTCGCCATAAGGCGTCTTCACATGGACCGCAATCCGCTGGCGCGCCGAGCTGAGATCGATCGCCTTGAACGTGATCTCCTGGATGTCATCCTCAGGAAGCAGGTGTTTGAGCAGCCCTATCACCGTGTCGAGCCGCTGCTTTGCAACCTGAGCGTCGCCATTGCCGTGCCGCACCAGCAGATCCTGCTGAAGGAGCCACTCCTCCGCAGGCATCAGCGGCGAATTTTCCACCGTCAGGCTGCGCGTGCCATCTGCGTGATACTCCGACAGACTCCCCGACCCAATCGGCCGATTCGCCCCGTAGGCGAACAGCACCATCTTGTCGATGGGGGCGTTGGTAAAGCTGGCCTTTCCCAAGGCACCACGCATGTCCCCATATCGCTCATAATCGCAGGTTGCTGTCCGAAAGCCGCGACCAGTGTCGCGCAGCAGCGCTGCATATCCGTAAACAGCACGAAATGCAGCCGACTGAGAGCCAATCTTGATCTCCGATAACCCATCGGGACCACCAGAGATAAACGGCGGCACGCTTGAAAGCGAGTTGCCTTTGTCATCCTTAGGCTGACCATCCTCCCCAAGGCGCGGAACCATATCGACGAGCTTGCGCAGTAGCGAAGTCTTGCCGGTGCCGTTGTCGCCGAGGATGACCGTCCACGGTGCCGGGCGTCCGAACCCATCCGATAGATCCAGCGTCTGCTTCGGTCCAAAGGAACGGTAGTTTTCCAGCGTCAGCGACAGAAAATAGGTCGGCGGCGACGGCTCCGCTTTGGCGGCCTTGCTGCGAGTGCGCTTCACCATAGCGCTACGACTGCCACGACGAGGAAGCGGATGCAAGGTTTCTGCCCTACTCCACCGACTCCCCCGTAAGGAGCCAGGTGGGTAGGGGGCCTTTGCCTTTGATTTCGATGAGGCCGCGCTCGCGGAGCTGGAAGGACGGAGGGAGGCGGCTTTGCACCGCTTGCGACACCTGGATTTCGCCGGGCAGTCCGTGCGACTCCATCCGGGCGGCGGTGTTGACCGTGTCCCCCCACAGATCGTAGGCGAACTTTTTGCGGCCAATCACACCCGCCACCACCGGCCCGGTGTGCAGCCCAATCCGCATCTGGAAGCCATCGGCGCGACCCACGAGCAGCCGCTGAAAATCGAGCGCCAGCCGCGCCATCACCTCGACGTGATCCGGACGCGGGTTGGGCACTCCCGCCGCCACCATATAGGCATCGCCGATGGTCTTGATCTTTTCCAGGCCGTGCTTTTCGACCAGCGCATCCATCTGGGTAAACAGGGCATCGAGCGTCCGCACCAGCTCCTCTGGCGAGTGTTCTTCAGACCAGCGCGTAAAGCCGACCAAGTCCGCAAACAGCACCGTCGCTTCCGCCGTCCGGGTCGCGTGCGACTGCGAGGGATGGTCGCTCAGCCACGCGACGACCGCTGGCGGCAAGATGTTGTGGAGCAGCTCCTCCACCCGGTGGTGCGCAAGCTGGAGCGCGTTCTCTGCGCGATCGGCGGCCAGTCCGTAGTAGACCGCCATTCCCGTGACAAACAGACCCGTGCCGAGCCGATTCCCAAGCCCCAGCGTCTTCACCATGGCCCCCGGTAGCGGATAGCGCGGCGGCTGTCCGAAATAGCGCAGATACAGCGCCACGTACGTCCACGACGCCACCACCAGCGTCGCGATCGCAAAGGCCCGTTGCCGCCGGGTAAACAGCAGGAAGCTCAGCGTCAGACACAGCAGCCAGTCCTGAAACCCGGCATCCCAACCGAGCAGATGCACCGCGTAGACCTGATGCAGCAGCACCTCGCACTGCATCGGCAGCAGCGCTGGCAGGCGATACCCGCGACTGGCCAGCAATCGCGCCACCGCAAACGTCGCCACGCTACCCAGGTTGAACCAAGCCAGTTGCGGCGGACCCAAAAGCGCAAACTGGAGCAGCATCACCAAGTGGACGATGCCGCCCACGTTCGCAATCTTGAGCACCGTCAGGAGCGATCGCCGCTCTTGAGCCGACTGCACGATTCCGAGCGAAGCCTGCTCCGCAAGGTCCATGATCGCAGCCTACTGCAACCCGGGTGCGGCACCACACAATTCCGACACCGACCACCCAGGGCGGACTGGGCTACGGCGTCGGCAGCGAGTCCGTAAAGTACGTCGCCTTCCCCTGCGGCTTGCCGTCGATCTGTTCGTAAGCCAGGGCGTACTGGCAGCCGTTCCAGGTAAGCTGCGGCCACGTCGTATAGTGGGCGGTCAGCGTCTGCGCGGGCTGGATCATGCCGCCGGTTTTCGACACCCGGCAGCCATGGAGCGTGGATTGGGAGCCGCTGCCGGTGGTCTGCTCATGCCAGACGATGGCGTACTCCTGACCGCTCCAGGCAATGACGGGCTCGCCTTGGTAGATGCCGGTGGTGCCGAGCACGCGCTCGGATCTCGGCACGTAGACACCGTCGGCACCTACGACACCAAAGCGAGACTCCGACTTGCCGAACAGGTTGCTCATCCACACCACGCCGTAGCCGCTGCCATCGTAGGCCAGCGCCGCCCGCGCCGATTCCGGGCTCTCGGCCACGCCAATGGCAATCCGCCGGATCACCGCGCCCTCTGCGGAGACTTCGGTGAGCTCGGGACGCGTGCCACCGGGCGGCCCCTGAATCAGCGCATAGCGGCTGCCGGTCCATAGCAGCGCCGTCCCGCCGGTTCCGCCGAAGCTGCCAATCTTACTGCCACTGCTGACGGTGACCGGAGGGCTCGGGGCCAGCGGAGTCGACACCGCAACGCGGGAAAGCTGGACGCCGGACGTGGTGGTCGCGGTCCCGGTGACAAAGTGCCAGGCCACCGCCCACTCTCTCCGGTCGGGATTCCATGCGATATCGAGCGCGGTACCCGCCTCGCCGAGCTTCACATCACTGCCTGCGACAAGCTCTCCTGCGTCGGAGATGCGAGCAAAGCGCACCTCATACTTGCCGGGACTGCCCCGCAGATAGGCCATGCCGTACTCTGTTCCGGAATACGCCAGACGGGGTGCCAAGCCTCCCGGTGCCACGGTGCGCAGCGAGGTCGAATCGAGCTGACCCTGCGCATCGAGAAACGCAAAGTAGCCGTGAAAGTCGTTCGGCTTCAGGTGATCGTCGTAGAAGCTGACCGCATAACGACCGCCGCCCCAGGTCAAAAGCGGCATCACAAACTGACCGCGATCCTTGAGCAAAAGCGCACTGCCTCGCGCAAAGCAGCGCCCCGCCCCGCGCAGGTCGACCGTGCTGGAATCAGACCGACGGAGATCCTCGATGCCAGTCTGGTCGTCACCATCGAGAAGTTCCGCTGGCAGCTTGGTACAGCCCAGCACCGGAAGTACAACCGCCATGATCGTCAAAGGCAGCCCGTATTTCATCGTGCGGGTATAGCACAGACTTCGATCCGCAACGGTAGCGCCGCCACGGTCCCAGGGATTCTGACGTGGGGATGGGCGGACTCGCGGCGCGGCGTACGGAAGCAAAAACCGGCTTCCATCGTGAATGGATCGGACGGGCAGAGCGGAATGGGGGATCCATTGGGAATGGATGGGCGTACGCCGCTCGGAATTCGGGTTCCATTGGGAATGGAAGACGGGAAGTAGCTCGGGAATCGGCTTCCATTTCAAATGGAAAGACGAAACCGGTTCGATCTGCGGCTTCCATCGCGAATGGAACAAGCAGTCTGCTTGGGAATCCGGTTCCATCGCGAATGGAAGCGGGAACGCAGACCGGAAATGGGACTCCATTCCAAATGGAACCCGGAAATCGCAGTGCTCGGGCCTGCGGGCTCAGGACTCACTGCGGAGCCGCCTGCGGAGTCGGCTCGAACAGCTCGGTCAGTAGGAATTGCAGAGCCCGCTCATGGGCGGCCTTCCTCGGCTTGGTTCCGTAGATGTGATTCTGCTGCTCCAGAAATAGTAGCTCGGTGCGCGGCGCGGTCTTGGGAGTGGTAGCGGCAGAAGGACGGTTGCTGGTGGGAAGGGGGGGCGTGCACGGAGAGACGACATCTTGGGTCGGTCGGCCTGCGGAGTCGAGGGTGGTCACGGAAACGGTGCGACCGGTCGCCCGCAGCGCCTGGGCGAGAAAACAGGACTGGGCCACTGGGACAATGCTGTCGGCGGTACCATGGATGATGAGGATCGGCATCTTCAGCCGCTCCACCTGAAACAGCGGGGAGCGGTCGCGATACGCCTGCGGCAGCTCGTCCGGAGAGCCCTTGATATAGGACGTAAGCTGCTCTCCCAAGATGCCGTTGTAAAAGAAGGTCTCGGCGGGCCGCTCTTGCAGGTAGCGCAGCAGCGGCTCGGCTGCCACCGGAGCGGACAGCGTGACGAGCGCCCGGAGCTGCGGATCCCGCTCACCGAGCACAAGGGCAATGCAGCCCCCATGGGAGGCACCGATCGCTCCCACCCGATGGGGGTCGATGCCCGGCTGCTGGCGAAGCCAGGCCACCGCAGCTAGCGCATCGTGGACCTCACCATGGCAGAACTCGATCTCTCCTTCACTGCGCTTGCCATCGAGCTTGCGCACCTCGCCACGATACGCGGGCAGCACCACGGTCACCCCTTGCGAGGCCAGCCGCCGCCCCAGCTCGGCCGCGCTCGACTCATCCCCGTCAAAGCCGGAATGCAGCACCACCACCGCTGGCCGCCGAATCGGTTGCGGCAGTGGCGGGCTCGGTGACAGCAGGGTGTAGTGCTGCAGCAGCTTGCCCACCTGAAGGTCGAGAGGCCGCTCGACCACCCCTTGTGGAAGGACGCTCCAGCGATAGCAGCCTGCGGCAAACCACAGGCCCATAAGCAGCAGTAGCCTCACCACACCGAGACAAGCCAGGCAACCCGGTACAACCCTCATGGCCGCGTTATACCCCGGACCGTCCGTTACGACAGCGCAGGGAATGCCAGCTTGCCGCTGCGGGTGAGGTACCACATCCCGAGCGCGAACAGAATCGTCAGTACGTTGAGCAGGAGTCCGAAGCGCGCCTTGGCCTTGAGCTTGGATGGCAAGAGTCGATAGACAAGCACGACCGACAGATAGCCACCAAGATGCGCAGGATGATCGACCGAGTCGCTCGATTTCATCCACAGCGCCAGCAGATCTCCGGCCATCGCCAGCCAGCCGACCAGGAACAGCGGCATCGGAATCAGCGCTTCAAAGGTAATCGACAGGGGGGACAAAAAGACTCCCAAGGCAATCAGTCCGGCGACTGCACCCGAGGCCCCCAGAGTCGGTACGTACTGACCGGACAGCCCTTGCGCAAGCAAAGAAGTCAGCGTCGCCGCCATCGCCGCCAGTCCGTACGCCAGTAGCAGGCGCAGCGGGCCGAGCAGCCTTTCGACGACGCGGCCAAACACAAACAGCGCCATCATGTTCGATAGCAGGTGCGGCAAGCTCGCGTGGGAAAACACATGCAGCACAATCGGCAAGACGCGCCCCTGCCACAGCACCTGCGGAGAGAACGCAAACGTCTCTAAGAAGCGCGCCATCGGCCAGCGCCGCAGATACACAAACTCGACCGCAAAGCACAGCACGTTGAGCCCGATGAGCGTTGCGGTCGCCCGCGCTGAAAGGACAAAGTGCGAGACTCTGTGAATCGGCTGGAGCGCATCCCGCAGCTTGGCTCTGCCCAGCAGCAGCATCACCAGAAACACCGGAGCGCGCACAAGGTCGTAGAGCAGTCCCCACACCAGCGCCAGCTCGCTATGGGCCGTCAGCTTGCGCGACCGTCGCGGCTTCCCTTTGCTCGCTGCGGAAGACCGAGGCGGAGCGTGGAGCGCTTCCGATTCGCGACTTGGGATCGAGTTTGGATGCTGCTTTGGGGCTCGCTTGCTCACGCGCTGGTCCGCTTTCGGGCCCTGACATGGTCCCGTCGCACGGACGACTTCAGCGCAGCCGCGCCACCGAGGCAAGTTTTCTACGATTCGCTCATGACCGCGCCCACGGGTCTGCGCGGCTTGTGGTTACTCGTCCGCAGCGCCGCCGCGAACCAGCACCCAGATCGTGTCGGTGGCTTCGTGGTAATACAGCGTGACCGCGACCTCTCGCGGACGCGGCTTGAAGTCAAAGCGATACTGAAATACCGCGTGGAGCTTGCGCCGCTTGACTCCTTCGTGGAAGCGCCCGGCGAACTCTTGCACGTTGGTGCAGGGTGCCACTTCGGTAAAGAAGTTCTTGCCGATCACCCCGGCGGCACTAAATCCGGACAGGCGCGACTCGGCGCGATTGAAGGCCAAGATTCGACCCGAACGGTCGAGACGAATCGCACCGAACGGGAGATCATCGAGGTCGTCGGGCTTCATTCCGGACAGCGAGTTGAGAACCTCCACACCCCGCTCGGATTGAAAGACCTGCTCTAGCTGAGCACGACGCTGCATCGAATCAGGCATAGCTTGCGAGTATAGCGCGTTTCACCCAGCACAAGCAGGCGAGCCGGTCTGGGTTCCCGTACGCCTGGAACTAGTTGGTCAGCTCCAGTTCGTAGCTGCGGGCGTCGGCTCCACCGCGTTCCTCTTGTCCGACCAGCCACAGCGTCGCCGAGGTCGCCTCCGCAGGCGCGGGTCGCTTGGTCTCGCTGTTCCAGAAGTTGTCGGGCTGGGTGTCGCCGGTGCGCTCGCGATCAAAGTCGCCATCGGTGGCAAACCAGCTATAGCGCAGCGTCTCGGTCCGCATCTTCTGTTCGGTGTCATCGGCACGAACGTAGGTCTGTGCCGATCCCGGTAACGAACCACCGATCAGGAACAGGTCCGCGCCCCGCTTCACTTTGTTTTTGGGACAGCTCATCGCCGTACACGGAATGAGCGCCGTCTTATTGCCATCTTTGTCCGGCCCCGCCAGCAGATCCCCAAGGGAGGGATTCACGTTGGGCGCGGGCAGCGTCATCCCCGGCAGCGCCACCCAGGTTCGCAGATAGGTCACGCCGACTTCGCGATCCCGGATGTCGTTCGGATCACCCCCGTCGACGCGAACCCGCAGGATAAGCGGCAGCAGCAGCGACACCGGCGCTTCGGGAAGCTTGACCGTACCGCCGCCGCCTGGACCTCCGGTGAGCAGGAGCTGGAGCACGCCACCGACCACGTCTTTGAGCGCTGCGGTGGGCATGGCAAAGGTCTGGCCGCTGCCAAGATAGCGCAGCGAGCTGCTCTTCATCGGATCGGGATCTCCCGGTAGCCACTTGCGGCAGCCCGGATCGAGCGTGCCCTGATTGAACAGAGACGCCGGCCCCACGCACAGGAACCACTCGTAGACCAGCGGCCTGGGGGCAGCGATTCGCCGACCCGGTCCCGTAGGTGCAGCCACAAACGCGTTGAGATCCAGGTGATCGCTGGTAAACACCAGGTCGAGCCCGCCCGGCCCTGGCTTTACCTCGGCCTGCGCATCGGCGACGCTGAATGGTTCGGTGCTGCCGATTCGCAGCGACAAAATCCGCAGCTCGCGCACCAGGGTGTCGGAGTCGATGTCGCTATCGCAGCCCACAAGCGAGGTACATAGCAGTACGAGCGCTGTGGTCAGGCTCTGCCATCGAGTCATCCATGTCATGTGCCGCCCTCTCAACCTAGAAATCAGCCCGAAGACCGATGTTGGGGAAAAACGGAATCCCGGTGATCAGCGAAGACTGATAGTTCTGTCGTCCGCCGTAGGTGATCTGCTCCGCATTTGAGCGGTTGTAGATGTTCTGAATGTCCAGATACAGCCCGAGCTTCCAGCGGTTAAACACCCAGGTCTTGTCAAAGCGCAGATCGAGCTGGTGAAAGTCCGGGAGCCGATCGGAATAGACGCCGCCCTGCACGCCGACCCAGTTCTGCTGCAAGGTGTCGCGGATCGCGCCAAGCGTCGGGGTGTACAGACCGCCCGTCACGTAGCGGAAGCGAACGCCGACCTCGATGCCCCACCACGGCAGCTTGTAGGACGCCACGGCGGTCAGGATGTGGGTCTGGTCGTAGCGGAACAGTCGCCACGGATCTTGCGGGGAGGTGCGCCGCTCCGACTGCGAGATGGTGTAGGCCAGCCAGCCAAAGAGCCCGTGCCACAGCTTCTGCCGCAGCAGAAAGTCGCCGCCAATGACGCGCCCGAGTCCCGAGTTGGTGTACTTGAGCACCGGGTCGGCCACGATGAGTGCGCGCAGGTCTTTGTAGAAAAACTGGCCTTGAATGAACAGCGTCGAGGTCGGCTCGCTCTCGAAGCCTGCGACGTAGGTGGTGCCTCGCTGCGGGTCGAGGTTGGGATTGCCAAAGGCGCGGTTTAGTTCCTGCGGCTGACCAAGCTGCGAATACGCGCCCACGCCGAACTTGAGCAGGAAGTATTTGGGGACAATCTGGCCGCTTATCACCAGGCGCGGCTCGGGCGAAAACACCGTGCGCGAAACATCGCCGTCGTAGGAACGAATGTAGGCCGACTCCAGGCGCAACTGCGGCGACACCGTCAAGCGACGGTCGAGTAGGTCAAAGCGGGCGATGGCATAGGGCGCGGTGCGGACGATGTGGAGCACCGACTGATCGCGCACCGAGTCAAGCTGGGTAATCGCCGAGCCGCCGGTCTGGCCGTTGGTCTCGCCGCTGCTGCCACCCCCGCCGGGAGGGATCGGCGGCACCACCACCTCGAACGAGCTGCGGCTGCCCTCGAAGTCGACACCCCCGACGACGTTGAGCCACGGCGCAAAGCGATGGCGCAGCTCCGCACGGAGGTTATAGCCGAGGGTGAGTCCCTCCAGCTTAAACTGCACGGTGCCAATGCCGCCGTCGCCGGTGTCAAAGCGCGTCACGTCGCCGCCAATCGATGGCATCACGACAAGCTGCGTCGCCGACGAAAAGCGATGGGTCCAGCGAATCCGCGCTCGCGAAAAATACTGGCGACTATCGAGCGAGATGTTGATCGCGGGATCGGGATCGCTGACGCGAGCTTCGAGGTTGTCCGTCGAGCCGAAGATAAACACGTCGATGTCATCGGCCTTCGTCGGGCGATAGCGCATCGACAGTTGGTAGTCCCAGTAAAACGGCGACACCTGAAACTGCGAGCGGTTAAAAATCGGCAGAAACACCGAGATCCAGCTCACTCGCACGCCACCGGCGAGGTAGAGGTTCTTGGTCACCGGCCCTTCCAGCGTCAGAGAGCCGTCGATCAAATCGAGCGTAACCGAGCCATGGATGCGATCGCTCTTCGGGGAGCGGGTGGTGACATCGATCATGCCGCCGAGGCCGCGTCCGAAGTCGGCACCGTAGGCACCGGGCTTGAACGACAGCTCCTCGACGAACTCGGAGTTTATGGTGCTGCGAAAGCCGGCGAAGTGGAAGATGCGGGGAAGCTGGACTCCGTCGGCGTAGACCCGAGTATCGGCGGGAGCAGAACCCCACACGACGAGCAGACCGCCACCAAACGGAGCGCGGGCGACACCGGGAAGGTTCTGAACGGCCTTGATGGCGTCGTTTTGGGTGCCGGGGATGCGCTTTAGCTCTTCGACGGACAGAACCTGCTCGCTGACCTCTTTCTTGAGCGGTTCGGCGCGGACCACGACCTCGAACTGGCTCTGCTTTTTCGGCGCGTAGTAGGTGATGGTGGTCTTTTTGCCCGCCGCTAGCGTCTCGATACTCTCGGTGCGCTGGATTTGCGGACCTCGCAGCAGCACCTGATACATGCCGGGGGCCAAGTCATCGAACGAGAAGTTACCTTCTGCGTCTGTGGTGACTTCGTACGGTTCGCCGGTGGCTTCGCCTTGGGGCTTGCCCTTCTTGTTTGGCTTGTCGCCGGGCTTTGGTGGCAGCTCTCGCCACGGTGTCGCCGTCACACGAGTGCCTGCGACGGGATCGCGTGAGCCCTTTTCGCGAACCACACCCGAAAACGGCACCGCATCCTTGGGTTTCGCACGGGTACCGTCGAGGGTATAACCGGCGGGCGGTGGTTCCTCCACGGACTCGGCGGTGGGCTCCACGACCGGGATCGGCTCATCGGCCCAAGCCACCCTGCAAACGAGGAGCAGGCAGATACACAGCGCCTCACGAATCGACATTCTCATTCGACGCGGACCGCGACCGCCGTGCTTCAGCATTTGTGTCATGCAGAGGAAGAAACTAGCAGAAAGTATGGCCCGACTCGCACCACTGTGTGGAAACCACCTAGCGGTCTCCTCGGTGTCGAAGATGCGCCGGTCGGCACAATTCCCACGAACACGGACGCTTACGAGCGCCGCTTGAAGCGACCGTGACACGTCCCTACTGTGAAATAAGGGGGCTTCGGATGCTGGAAACAAAAGTTGCTACCGCTCTGGCCGATGGGAATGCCGCTTCTGCTGCGGCGACGCTGATCGCCAAGGTGTCTGCTGACTTGGCGGGGACATCACCGACGCTGGTGATGGTCTTCGCGTCAACCAAACAGCCACTCAGCGAGCTGATGCCGACTATCAACGCGGCGTTCCCGCACAGCACGGTGTTGGGGGCGTCGACGGCCGGCGAGTTCATCGAGACCGGCGATGCCAAGGGTTCTGCCGCGATGTTTGCGCTGTGCGGCGACTTCCGCATCTTTTCGGGCATGTCGACCGGGCTCAAGTCGAGCGCCGAGCAGTCCGTCCAGCACGCGCTCGAGGGCATGCCGATGCAGCTTGTCGGCTATCCACACCGCACCGCGATCCTCTTGCTCGATCCGCTCGCTGGCAGTAGCGAGGAGGCGACGCTGATGACCGCCGGGTTTATGGGCTTTGACCTGCGTCTGGCCGGAGCGGCGGCAGGCGACGATCTGGCGCTCAAGTGTACCCACGTTTCTCTCGGAGATCAGGTCATCACCGATGGCCTGGTGATTGCGACGGTATTCTCGAAGCAGCCACTCGGCGTCGGCGTCTGTCATGGCCACGAGCCGCTGTCGACCCCGCTGACCGTCACACGTGCGGAAGGCAGTGTCGTCCACGAAATCGACGGCCGTCCGGCCTGGGAGGTCTGGGTCGAACGCACCCGCGATGCGACCAACAAGCTCGGCTTCGATCCCAACCAGATGCCGGCGAGCGACGTAGGTGGCTATCTGTTGCGTTTCGAGGCGGGGCTGTCGCAGGGCGAAGCATTCAAGATTCGTGCCCCGCTGTTTCGCGTCGGCGCTCACTCGATCGGCTTCGCGTGCGGCATCCCGGAGGGCAGCGTCATCCGCATTACCGAGAGCGAACCGACCCGGCAAATTGCCAGCGCCCGCGAGGCCGCTCGTCGTGCAGTCGCCCAAGTCGGTGGAGCACCACTCGCCGGGGCCGTGGTCTTCGACTGCATCTGTCGCAACCTGATCCTCAAGGATGAGTTCAAAACAGCGATCGAGGGCATTTATCAAGAACTGGGTCGGGTGCCGCTCGCAGGCTTTGAAACGTACGGAGAGATCGCTCTCGATGCCGGTGATCTTTCAGGGTTGATTGTTACGCAGCGTTTGGTCGACGAGAAGCAGCGGCGGCCAACGCGTTTCGGAAGGAGGCGGGAACTCTCTGGTTTCCGTGAACACCTCGGCAGAGGCTT
>CALLYL010000809.1 GCA_937859535.1 uncultured Myxococcales bacterium | reverse complement strand
TTCGTTAAAGAAGCGGGTGACGACATCGGCTTTGTCTGACAACTCGGGGTGCAGCACTTTGACGGCGACTTTTTTGCCGATCTGGGGGTGTACGCCCATGTACACGATGCCCATGCCACCTTCGCCGATCTTGCTATGGATGTCGTAGTTCCCTAAGCGCTTGCCAATTAGCGACATCGTTCCTAATCCCCTCTAGTTGCCTTCGCGAAAAACACTGCGATCATGCTGAGAAGCGTTGTGCCCTACATAGGACGGGCTTGTCTGACGGACAACAGAGCTTCGCCCGCTCATCATATCATGTCGCGAGCGGCCCAGTAGTTGGCATGGTCGAGGTGCCGTCTTGCGAAGCTCGGGTACTGTCGGGCAATATAGGCCGCTCTTCGCTCAAAAACTTCGCACTCCCGAGGGTTTTCATGTCGCACCTTGCACTCGCGCTAGCCATCGTCTCGACCCTGCCTGCGGCCCTAGCGGCCACACCAGCTCCGACCGCTGCGGTGCCCGGACAGGCTGCCCCAGTCGCTGCGTACGTTCCACCTGGCGCGCCGACCACTCCTCCGACCGAGGATTTGGCCGCCAAGGATCTGTCTGCCAAATTTGCCGCCTTCATCAAGTGCGAAGAGGGACGAAAAGATCCCCTCATGCACTACTGTGCCCTCACCAAGATCGGCAAAGACCCGATCTGGACGCCGGGCCAACCCGTCAGCTATGCCGGACTGAGCGTGCTTTTGAAGACTGGCGGCGATCTCAAAAAGGCGCTGTCGGACCAGCCAACGATTTCGGTGCTGCACCTCGGTCCGTCGTCGGCCAAGCTCCTGAGCCTGGGCGCGGTGACCTCGCCCGATCAGAAGGCCATGCTCACGACGCTCCAGAAGGTGTTGGCCGGTGAGCAGAAAGACCCGCCGGTCCTGCCCGCGAGTGTGACGGGTACCTGGAAGAACGATGCCCACGGTGGACGAACGGCGCTCAAGCTGGATCGACTGTTTGCCGACATCACCACCGCCACACCGGTTCGACTGTTCCGCACCGACACCATCCACGGTGCCGTCTATGTGACCGTCGAAAACCAGGCCGATGGGCAGCGTCTGTCGGTATTCCCAATGAGCACGGGCATCCAGTAAGCCGAGGCCGCGTGCAACCCTATCACCACCGACTCAAATCCAGGTCTGCCGTCGCGATGCTCGCAGCACTCGCGCTACAGCCGGCTTGCAAAAAACAGGAGCCGGTGGTCATTGATGCACGACCTAGGCCCGCCGACTCAGCCCCTGCTTTGGCAAGCCCACCATCATCGGTGCCAACGTCCCAGACGTCCCCCTCGCCCAGCCTGCCGGTCGTCAGCCCTCCGCCCAATAGCGGCGAGGAACCAACCGTCGAGCTAAGCGGAGTGGTGCGCCTCGGCCCGTCGGGTCGCCCTCGGTATCCCGTTTCGGTGATCATCGCGAGTGGCGACTGTGCCAGCCCCGACTCCCGGCTGCTCCGCCGACTTCCGCTGAGCGACACCGACAGCTTCTATGCGGTGGTGCTGGCCAACCCTGGTGAAAAGCTTTCCGTCTGTGTCGCATCCGAACCAGCGCCTGGTCTGGCGACTCCTATCTGGGCGCGAACTGAGTCGCTTACAGTTGGCAATGCCAACGAACAGTCGTTTGCGAACCTGTCCTTGGTACTCCGCAGCGCCGAACCCAGGTCCTTCGCGGTCAAACCCCGCAACCAATAAGATCCATCATGTCTTTTTTTCGTCATGACACGGCATGCATCGACGAGGGCGCGATCATTGGCGAGGGCAGCCGCATCTGGCACTTCTGCCACGTCTGCGCCGGTGCCAAGATGGGTCGCGACTGTGTACTCGGCCAAAATGTATACCTTGCGGGCACTGCGGTGCTGGGCAACGGCGTGCGTGTCCAGAACAACGTTTCGATCTACGATGGTGTGGTGTTAGAGGACATGGTCTTCGTCGGTCCAAGTGCAGTGTTTACCAACGTCGTAAACCCACGCGCCCACGTGTCTCGTAAAGCGGATTATCGACGGACGGTCGTTGGACGCGGAGCCTCAATCGGTGCCAACGCCACCATCGTCTGCGGCCACAACATCGGCGAGTTTGCTCTCATCGGTGCCGGTGCCGTCGTGACTCACAATATTCCCGCCTATCAACTGTGGGTCGGAGTTCCGGCACGCTGCATCGGCTGGGTGTGTGCCTGTGGAGAACGACTTCCCGACGACACCTTTCGCTGTGCAAGCTGCGGTAGCGGCTACGCTCTCCAAGGAGAATCCCTATGCGCGCTCTAGTCTCTACGCTCTCGACGACGATGCTGCTGTGGGTGGCAGCGACCAGCTTCGGCTGCGCAGCGTCCCAGCGAGCGACTGATCGCAGCCAGCTCCAAAGCGAACTAGAGCTGGCTTTCGATGATGGAATGCCGTCCGAGCGACCCTTGCTTCCCGGCGCTGATGGTGAATGGCTGATGCGCTTTGAACCGACGCTACCAGCCTACAAACCCCAGCGCCTTCGCCTGCTCATCGCCCAACCAGGGAAGCTCCGGCTTTCGCTCTATCGTCACGATGACAGTGGACGACCGGGTGCCAAGCTGACGCAGCTTGAACGAACCTACGAAGTCAACCACACCTCTAGTGGTCTCGATGGCAAGTGGGTGCTGGAGCCGGTGTTAGACGTGCCGGTGGTGACAGGTCCGCTGTGGCTCGGCATCTCGGTGCCGACCAGTGATCCCAGCGCAGCACGGCTGTGGACTTCCCGCCGCGAATCGGGCCAGGTGTTCCAGCGCGACGCCGAGCCAGGAACGGCGCTTCAGTCGACCAAACTACCGATGACGCCGATGGTGCGGCTCCTGGTCAGCGCCGAGTCGTTGCCGCCGACACCGCCGCCACAAAACGTACCACCGAAGGCCAGCCCAACGCCCGAGGCCAGCCCGAAGAAGGACAAAGATGCCAAGTGATTTCGGCAAAGATCGCTCAAGCTTCGAGGAGTCCAACGAGGATCGTGGATTCCGTGAGCGCTTGGAGCAATTTCTCCCCGACGTAGTCCGTCGCGCCATCTCCGCTGGCAGCACCGCGATCCTCTCACCCGAAGAAACCGTCCGCCGCCTGGTCAGCGAGTTCAACCTACCGCGTGAGGTCGCCACCTACCTACTCGTGCAAGCATCTTCATCAAAAGATGAAGTGTTGCGAATCGTCGGCCAAGAAGTGCGCCGCTTCCTGGAAACGGTGAACCTCTCCGGCGAGCTGCAAAAGCTACTCACCTCGTTGTCTTTCGAGATCAAGACCGA
>CALLYL010000808.1 GCA_937859535.1 uncultured Myxococcales bacterium | reverse complement strand
ACCGCGTCCTGTCACGCGCAGGAGTCCGCGATCCAGAGCGTCCGCGCAAGTCGTCACCGTCGAAGGCCGAGCGACTTGCTGCGACTCCTTCCGCCGTTCGGGACAAACAAGTCGCAGCCGTTCGCGCTACTGAGCTGCGCACGTATGGGATGAGTCTGCGACAGATTGCGGTTCAGCTTCAAAGCGAACGACTCCTTCCGCAGCGCGGTGACGTTTGGTATGCGGCGGGAGTGATGGAGCTGCTGCGGATGAGCACCGCTGCGGAGCGTGGCGTAGTCAAATCGAAGTGCTAACACGCTGTGCTGTCGTCGCTGGCAGGATCGACCGCCAAGCACCCCAGGAGACAGCCGTCGTCACTCCTTTCGATGCTATCGAGCGGGTAGACGCTCTGCCGCTGCGAGGCCCAGCCGCAAGAGGAACTCCCACGCGGCAGCAACGGTGCGAAGCCCCATACGACGCTGCGTCGATTGAAGCTGCGCATAGGTCGTGGGCCAGATGCGAACGCACACTCCCTTCCTGCCGCCGTCCGGTCCGTCGTAGGTGTGCGGATTCCCAGCGACTCCTTCCAGCCAGCCGGGAATGCCGTCACTTCCGGTGGGGCGACGAGAAATCGCAGCAGTCAGCCGCTCGACAGCATGATCCAGCGCATCAAGACGCGGCACGATCTCCATCATCGAGAGATCCGGGGCTGGGGTTCGCGGCATCGACTGAGTGCGCGGCGGATTCTGGTACGTTGGCGCGTGGCTCTCCGACTCTGCCGAGACGGGCGGGTCGTTCCGAAGTGAAGCCGTCCAGTCTTCGTCCGGCTCTCCTCCGTCCTTCGACCAGAGCGGGCCTTTCATGCGGTCCTCGTGCCCGTCCACCTCGCTGATCAGCGTGTCTTTGTCCAGCCTCATTCGTCGTCATCCCAGCCGGACACGTAGGGGGCGCGGGCGGACGCGGCGGGCGGCGCGGGCCAGGGATGATGTGGACGAGCGCGCTGCCAAGCCATCTGTGCAAACGTCTCGACGGCGCTCAGAAACGTCACCGTGCTGCGACCCGTCCTCGGTAGAGTCCAGACCGACTCGCCGCTGTTGTGCGCTTCCTTGATGCGCTTCGACTTCAGCAGCGGCTCGGGGAAGAAGTCCAGCGAGCGCTGCAAGACCTGCTCCATGACTCCAACATTGTGCTGCCAGTCGTCGGGGTCTTCGCGTCCGAGCCGCACCATGATGATGTCGCTGTTGCTGGGCGTGCGCTTGAGCATCGTGACAATGTTGCGCGCCGCGTCCGCGCCATCCACCGTCGCCACGAGCAGCACGCCCGGCAGGCTGCCGCCCTGTACCTCCGGCGGAGTATCCAGCACCGCCATGTCATACGAGCCGAGTCCCATACGCTCCGGCCCTTTGCGGTACAGCACATCAATCACTTTTTCGCCCCGGATGCCGGTCACGCTGACGATGCCCGACCCATAGTGCCGCGTCGCGATGGCCCCCTCCGAGCGATTCACGCCGAGCCGATAGCGCGCATCCTCCTGCGTGTCACAGGTCATCAGCAGCACGCGCAGACCCGCGAAGGCCAGCCGCTCCGCGATGGGAACCGCCAGCGCTGTCTTGCCAGCCCCACCTTTGTAGGAGGCCACCACGACCGTCGGCAGAAGCGGCGAATACAGGCCAGGCGGGTCTTGAGAAACGCGGGAAGAGCGAACAGACGCCATTTGGACACCTCGCGATATCAGGAAATATCGGACCAACGTAATACGCATTACAGAGCGCGCAATGGCGCGGTAACTCGCTGATATCACGGAAAAATCACAGATGGCCAATCCATCACCGACGGAACGAGTCGGATCGAGTATTTCACGAAATCGAAAATTCGTGCCTACTTATGCTGAAATGTCGGAGCTGATATCATGAAGTTTGGTGGTGATATTGAGCAGGCAAGCGGTGATATCACGAAGGTAGGCGGTGATATCACGGTGATATCATCCCGTCGCCCACGATGATATCACCGTGATATTACGCTGGCGCGCCTGATATCAGGCCGGGGTGCGCTGATATCACGCCGGAGCGCGTGATATTGGGGCGGCGCGGTACCGGCGGCTGAACTTCTGCGTACTTGCGACATCTTGGGCGGCCAGCGAGGCTGCGTGCGTCGCCGCAGTCCGAGCGCAGTCCCGACGCATTGATTCGCATGCCGATAGAGCGCTCCGTGGCGGCACCCTCGTCAAGAACAGGATCTCTGGACTCTCCGAATGTGATCACTAGCTAGCTAGGACTCTGATATGATGAAGACTGAGAGGTTCTTACGTATGGCGCGGGCGCGCACCAAAACCCCCAGAACTGCGCAGCGGATCGGTGCGTATCGCCTCGTCCGTTTGCTCGGCGAAGGCGGGATGGGTCAGGTGTTCGAGGCCATCCAAGATCGTCTAGAGAAGCGCGTTGCCATCAAGGTGCTCAAGCCCGAGATGGCAAGCGATGTCGAGATGCTTAAGCGCTTCTTTACCGAGGCTAAAGCCGTCAGCGCCGTCAAACATCCGGGCCTCATCGATGTTTACGAGTTTGGCGAGTTGGACGATGGCAGCGCCTTCATGGTTATGGAGTTCCTAGAGGGAGAGTCGCTGCATCAACGGCTCTCGCACTACCCGGCTGGGCTTCCCATCCCAATGGTGATCCGCTTGGTCAGGCAGGTCGCGGCAGCGCTGTCCGTCACCCACCAAGCCAAGATCGTCCACCGAGACCTCAAGCCCGACAACATCATGCTGGTCAAAGACAGCGAGGTTGCCGGGGGGGAGCGGTGCAAGATCCTCGACTTTGGGATTGCCAAGCTCGCGAATCGTGCCGACGTGAAGACCAGGACCGGAACGGTGATGGGCACGCCAGCCTACATGTCCCCGGAGCAATGCGGGGGCCCCGGCGAGATCAGCGACCGCACCGACGTCTATTCACTGGGAATCATCGCGTATGAGCTGCTGACCGGCTCACCACCGTTCGTCGCAGAAGAAGCGATGCAGTTCATCGGCAAGCACATGTTTGCCACACCGCCACCACTGCAAGAAAAGCGACCAGACGTTCCTGTTCAACTTGCCGAGCTAGTCCATCGCATGCTGGCGAAGGAACCAGCGGTGCGCCCAACGGCAAATCAGCTAGCCGGGGTTCTTGCAAAGCTAGGCAGCACCGCAAGTGCTCAGGAGGAACTTCAGCCGCCCTGGGACGACGATGCGACAAGAGTATACACCAAAGGCGAAGGGCCCGAACTACGTGGTCCGTCATCGACGTTGCGGCGAGCAACTGGGCAGAGTCAGCGAATCCTGGGGCTGCGAAGACGACATGTGGGGTTGATTGCCGGGGCCCTTGTTCTCACGGGGTTGTTTGGCCTCGCTCTTCGACGCCCCCCGGCTTCTGCAAAAATGGTCACACCAGAGAAGCCCGTGCCTGTATCGGTGAAATGGTCGGTCCGTAGCGTCCCGTCTGGGGCAAAGGTCGTGGATGCATTGACTCAGGAGCCCATTGCCGAAACTCCATGGACAGCAGCTGCCGGTGAAAGTGGAGCAGCGCGCAAGCTGATCCTTAAGCTTGATGGGTACCAGGATGCCGAGATCACGCTCCAGGGTGGTCAGGAAGAAAGCGTCGAGCAGTCCCTGCAAGCGCTACCCATGCCTCCACGAGCCGCCAAGCCCCAGCACAAGGCTGGAAACGCAAAAAATAAGCTCCCGGCTTACCAGCTCCGAGAGAAAAATGCGAAACTTCCGCTTTTCAAGCTCTAAGGTGCTGCCCTCTGCGGCTCTCGTCTGCTGCCTCCTGCTGCAGGCGAGCGTACAGGCACAGACGTCCGGGCCGAGCACAAAAGCCAGCGAGTTCGATCAGCAGCTACAAATGGCGGCAGCGCATTACGAACAGGGTCATTACCAGGATGCCGTGCTCGCGCTTCAGAATGCGTACGAACTCCAGCCGCTGCCCCGGCTTCTGTGCAACATCGGCCAAGCGTATCGCAAGCTCGGCAACCATCGCTCTGCGGTCGCACAGTATGAGCAGTGTTTGAACAGCGATCCGGACGTCGATCCTGCCTACCGTTCTGAAGTAGAAAACTACATCGCGGAGCGTCGGCAACAGTGGTCGAGTAAAGCCCGTCTTGCTTTGGGGCACGGTTCCGCTGGAGATCCGAACCGCGTCAACGCAGCCCACGCAGAACCCAAGCAGGCGCAGCCCTGCCTCGATACAGCGGCGCAGACCCCGGTGTACAAAAAGTGGTGGCTGTGGACCATCGTTGGCGTGGTGGTGGCGGGAGGAGCTGTGGGGCTGGGGGTTGGACTGTCGCAACAACCAGCACCGCCTCCACAGCCCCCACCGTTTCTCGATTTGACCTGGAAGTGAGGAAGCCCCCTGATGAGACGAACACGAAGAGCCATTGGAACGCTTACCCTGTCTCTTCTTTGCAGTGCGCTTGGCGGCTGCACCCCCAAGGAGAGCGGAGCCAACGAAGGCGGCGTTTGCGATGGTGTGGCCGGAAGTTGCATGGACTTGCTCATCGCCGGCAGTGGCTCGTATTCCAAGCTCGAACTCACACTCGGAAAACCAAATGGTCTGAGCCCACAGATCATCTCAGGCGGCAGCATTCCACCTGTTCCATACCACGTTCGTATCGTCCCCCCAGCCGGCACAAAGACGAGCGAATTTAGCGCAATAACCGCTCGCGCACTAAATACATCCAATAGTATCGAGCAAGCCAAAATCGACGGCATATCTTGGCCAGATGCTTCTCATGTCGCTTATTCACTCAACTTACAACCAAGTAATACTGTGCCATTTTCACGGTATGCAAGTCACGCAGCATTTACCGCGCCAGCATCTGATATCATCGCTGGTGATTTTGACAAAGACGGAAAAATGGATGTTGCTGCAGCGATTTGGGAGACATCTAGTATTAACGTTGTGTTTGGAGATGGCACCGGCAGCCTGGGGGCTCTTTTCTCAGTGGCAACAGATATTCACCCGGCCGAAATCAAGAGTGCCGACCTAGATAGAGACTCATATCTGGATCTTGTCACAACCAATTATGAAGGACGCTCGGTAACATCATTCTTAAATAAAAAAAGCAGATCGTTTGTTATGCTACAAAGGATGACGAACGCAAATGCACCAGCCTATCTGGCGCTTGACGACATTAACGGTGATGGAATTGTTGATATTGCACATCAGGTGACAAGTTCCATGGGCACTTCATGGACGGAGTATCGCTGGGGAAGAGGTGATGGTAAGTTTGGCAGTCAGGCAGGAACAGAATCTTCGTCAACGAGCCAAGGGACCATTCACATCGCAGACATGAATGGCGATGGGCTCAAGGATCTCGTGATCGGCGGAAACACACAGAATTCAAATACAATATTCATTATACCATATGACGGAAAGGGGTTCTTTCCAAAAACAAATCTTATAACAAATGCGCAAGGACTTAAATCAACTAGAACTACATTTCTTTGGGTGGCCGACATGAATAATGACCTCGCCAAAGATATTGCTGCTCTGAATATCGACGCAATAAGTGGAGCTAATGCGGTTGAAATCATGATAAACGGAGGAGATGGATTAGGCTATTCTACTGCTCAGTATAGTGCCGGCAGCAAACCAGCCAGAATCACCGGAGCGGACATTGATTTGGATGGAAGTCCAGAACTAATTGTGTCAAACAATGGCGAAGATTCAGTGTCGATATTCTATATCAATAAAGCAGGCGCAGTCTCCAGAATACTGAAACTTGGAGTCGGAGGGCAGCCATCGTGTGTTATTACCGCAGATTTGAATCAAGATAAACGACCGGATCTCATTGTGTGTAGCGGAAATGGCGTGGATGTTTTTTTGAACACAACCCTCTGAAGTTAATCAATATATGAAATCAGCATATGGTTTTTTTATCCGCAGGGCAATACACGGTCTGCCTGCGATCACTGGCTTCCTCGGTGGTCTGGCAATGGCCCAGACTTCCGCACCGGTAAGATCCGAGAGCGAGTTTGACCAACAGCTACAGATCGCGGCAGCGAACTACGAGCAGGGACGATACCAAGAGT
>CALLYL010000807.1 GCA_937859535.1 uncultured Myxococcales bacterium | reverse complement strand
CAGAATAATACACAGTGGACATAGCTTCTCAATATGTATATGCTCTGACTTGGCAATGGTTGTGAGCGTAGCGGCTGGTGGCATAGTATCACGCTATGTGTTGCTTAGATTGCGATTCTGGATTGGATCTGCCATGGCTGAGGCGTATACACGGTTGGCGGCAGCTTTGGAGTGACAAGAAACGGCGCAATCGTTGACGGACACATACCTGCCATCCGCGGAATTGGTGTCAAAGACGGGTTCATGAAAATGAGGAGGAATGAACTGCTCTCAACCATTGAGCTTGCGGTCCAAAAATCGAAGCTGGTAGTCACTGCCGTGGCAATCGCCTCGTAAAGCACCTTGGTGTGTGGTCCCAGAGATAGCGGGGGCCGACCTGGCTTCGCTTCTGGTGGTGACACAGCCTCCATCAGTCCGACCAGCGCAGTCTTTAGGATGGGAGCCGCGCTGGGGAACGCTATCTTGAACGGAACAGGTCCACTTGCACCAGGCAAGCCAGGCTGAGCATCGCCCCCGGGTGGTATCGGGATGCTCATATTTCCGATAAACAGAGGAGCACCAACCAACCTGAGCGAGAGTTCAAATTGTGTCCAAGCTGCGGTGAGTGCGTTCGCGATTATCGCGGTCCATGGCGAGTTTGGACCACGTGCAATGATCGTTGGTGCGAACGGTGCACCGATAATCTGTCCGCCGAAGGCCGTGCCAGCAGTGTAGGTGACACCTGTTAGTTTCACCGTCTGCTGCCAAGAGTCCCATGCTGCACTTATGGCCGCACAGATCTGATCAATGAACTCGGCGTAGCACCGGGACATTGTGGCTTGCTGCTCCGCAAATGCACGCAGCGGAAGATATCGATCAAAAAGCAGATCGGGTGGCTCGATGACAGGTGGAACATTGCGTTCCTGCAACGGAAAGGCATCTGTGAACTGACGCTTGCGGATACCATCGCGAGGAAAAAACTGGTCAAACCCGTCTGGTAGACAGATTTTCTCCTTGGCAAATCGCTGCTTCGCGAGGAGAGCCATGTCTGATCCGCTAGGCACCGGCATTGTTTCCGCTCCGCGTAGGTCGTACAGCACCCGACCCTCACCACAAGTACAAGTTTCCGTAGCGAACGATAGAGCGCGGCGGTGGATGGTCGGGGTGAAATGCGAGTGCAATCTTGGTGTAACTTTGGTGTACGATGCGACCGAGACATGGTCCGACTGTTCTTCCACTCGCGTGATGACGGTACGTTGGGGCTGACAACTGATGGGGCAGTCAGTCGAGCCAACGCGGTCTTTGAATCATTCCCTCTGCCAGATTCACTTGCAACGGTGCTCGGCTGGAAGGGCAAAGCGAAGACGATCAGTCCACGCTTCCTACTGCTTATTGGGCTGCTCGGTCTTGCACGGCGCCGATCGCAGGAACTCCTTGCCGAAACCGGCATCTGCTCGACATCCGATGGATTTGTGTCGCTTGCTGACATTCGACGTCTGTCCTCGTTCCAGGGATCGAGAGATATCCTCGTCATGCGACGTGACATCACCAACAATCTGCGAGTGGGTGATGGCACACATGTGCTGCTCCAACTCTCAGTCGGTGGGCGAGGACGGCCTGAGCATGATGCACTTCGCTTGAATCTTGACCCAGAGTTGCTCGCTTTCGTTGGCGAGGCCGAGCGGAGCTGGCTTGGCCGAATCCGAGCCGAATGCGATGCTGAATCTCCCCTGCAAAGGCAGTCCAGAGAGATCGGCCCGCCAACGACCGTCCAATCGCTGCCGTTTGTCGGTCGACAAGCCGAGCGCAAGCTGCTGGAAGCGCTCTGCTTCGAGGCTAACTCGGGAACCCGTCAGGCGGTATTCGTATCTGGGGAGGCCGGTTGCGGAAAGTCGCGCCTGGTAGCGCAGTTCTGTGCCGAGCTCCAGGAATCGGTTTCTCCGGTCTTTTTGCGCGCAGAGTGCGTTCAACTACAGGCTCCAAGCGAGTCCTTCTTGCCCATCGTGGATGCCTTCCGGTTTGCCCTCCGTGCTCCAATCCATGGAAATTTGCGCGAGTTCCTGCGAACCTATGCCCCAGCATGGTCCATCCGGCTAAGCACGGCATCAAGCCCCCAGGATCGCGGCTCGATCGAGCGAAGGTCCATCGGTGTCGGGATGGAGCGGATGCGGCGGGAGCTGATGTCTGTGCTGGAAGCGCTGGCCGCGCGACAGTTGGTAGTATTCGTAATCGAGGATGTCCACTGGGCCGACCCTGAAACGCTTGAGTTTATTCGGTACTTTGCTGCCCAGCATGTCCCTGCTCGTATTTTGCTGATGGCAACTTATCGCCCGGCGGAACGGCTGTCGGACCCTGATGCATTCGACGCAGTGGTGAATTCTATTGGAAGCAACTCGAAAACCCACCGTATCCAGCTCAAGCCATTGACAGATGGAGAAACCAGCCAGCTTGCTGAATCGTACCTTCCTCCCGAGTGCTTCTCAATGGATTTGGGACACGCGCTGTGCCGACGCAGTGGAGGAAACCCCCTCTTTCTGTCTGCGCTGCTACATTCGCTTTCTGTAGACATCTCGGAACAGCCGTCGGGTTCGTGTCCGATGTCGAAGTGGCTTGAGCAAAGGCTCGCGGACGCCGTTCCAGACAGCCTTCGCGGGCTGCTGTTGCGTCGACTCGAACAACTATCTGAGTCTGAGAGGACGATTTTAGGCGCAGCAGCCATTTGTGGAGATGTTTGGGGCGAAGCTGAGATTGCCGCTGCGCTCGATCTCCCGATTACCAACGTTGAGACTGCGCTGGCCAGGATTCTGTCGTTTCGTGATCTGATCTCCATCCTTGAGGATTCCGTCAGTCGTTGGCCAGATGGGACGCTATCTGCTCGGTACCGTTTTCATCATGCGCTTCTCCGCGACGTGCTTGTCGGCACGTTGTTGCCAACACATCGCGTTCGCTATCACTTGCGTGTGGGTCTACGCATGGAGCGAGCGTTCGATGCGATCTTGAGCGAGGTTGCGCTTGAGCTTGCTCACCACTTTCAAGAGGCCAAGGAGTCACAGCGCGCAATCCACTACTTGCAACTGGCAGCAAGGCGGCTCTCAGGCCAACTCGCAGCCAAAGACGCGCTTGGACTTCTGACTCAAGCAGAATCGCTTATTCTAGAACTCGACCAGAGAGAGCAGATTCGTGCCGCGCTCTCCCTGCGAGAACACAAGGTCGCCGTTCTACGTGCGATGGGAGATCCTCTACTCTTCCGTGAGTTGGAGGTACAGATCCAGGCTTGTCGCAAACACGGAGAGCTTGGGTCCGCGTTGCGCGCAATGCTGCAACTCGCTGACGAAGTCAGTTGGTTCGATCCGATTCGTGCGCAGCTCATCGCACGGGACGCCGTTCGTCTGAGCGAATCCATTTCTGACCAGCGAAGTCGGAGAGAGGCACGGGGATTTCTCGGATACATGAACGTAACGCTGGGAAGCTGGACCAAGGCAGATGCCGACCAGTGCCTTGCATTGGTCGAAGAATCCGAAGAGGACATCCCTCTGGACACGTTCGGCCGGGCCATTCACATGCTCTACTTAACCTCTCGGTCCTATCCTGCGGCGAAGCTGGGTGAAGCAGCGGTGTTCAGGGCGCTTCAGGCCGGAAACGTGAGCCAGTACTACCGATTGACCTTCCATCTTGGGTCGGCGTACGGCTGTCAAGGCACCGTGGGCTCTGCTCTACGCACCTTCCGGGATGGACTAGCGGTTGCCCAGCGCAATGGTCACCACCTTTGGTCGCTACTATATCAACTCGAGCTGAGTATTGTGTACTCTTGGGCACTCTGTCCGAGTGAAGCGCATACGATACTCGACGAGATCGAACGGACGATTGATGATGCGACCCGAACACGCTTGAGGTCCTTCGTCTTGCCTGCCCGCGCGATGGCATTCGCTGAGCAAGGCGATGTGCAGGCAGCGCTGGAACTCCTAGCCGATCCGGGGCTTGTCTCGGGTTCGTTTCTCGATGTTCGATTCCTTGTGCGATACTTGAGTGGGACATGTCTCCTCCATCTCGGAGATATTGATGAAGCGGAACGTCAGTCCACCGCACTCATCGAGCTAGCCGCGCCCATTCCCCAGCGGAGTATGGCGGCTGGTGGCTATTCCCATCGTGCATGGGTATTGCATGCGCGCGGCAGCAACCAGTCTGCCATTCAAGCCATGGAGCAGGCGCTGCTGTTCCTCCGGGCCGATGAACCATGTATGACGACTTGGCGAGTTTTAGCGTCCGCTTGTACTTTCTTCGCAAAGCTTGGGCAGACAGAAGAAGCGCAGCGATGTTACTCGGAGTGCGTCAGCGAGCTGCACAGAGTGCGCATGGATTTCGACCCCGATGAGCCGCTGAGGGCTCACTTTGAGTCACATCCGAGAGTGCAGCTCATCTTATCAGGCTCGTCTGCACTGTCGAGTGGATGAGCGGCCGCGCCAACTTCTGACTGATCCAAGCTTTTGTACCGGTTCACCATAAACCTGACCAGACGGGTTGAGGGAAAAGCAGATGTATTCCCAGTCAATCCCTATTTTAGGTTTGGAGTTGTGGATTGTAGGGGAGCCCGTTGTGGAGCATTGCGTTTAGGATGAACAGGTCCAGTCCTCGTCGTGTGGGTTCAGTGCTCAGGCTGAATTGCGATTGCGCCGCGACTGAGTGTCGATCCGTCTACTCGCCTGTACCGGCACCCAACCGTGCGGGGATATCCCCGGTAATCCGTCGGGCTTCGCGATCCGCCCTAAGATGCCCTCGCGCGGGGTGGATACCGCGAAATTACTCCTTCCACACCTGCCAGACTTGATTGTCAGAGGGAGGCTGTGCTCCATCCGTGGAGGCCTCATCCGTCTTTTCGGGCTGTGGCATGCTCTCCGTTCCAGCTGCGCTGCTCTCTGTGGCTGCTGCTGCGGTCGGCTCTGCCGGGGGGGATTCGGTCTGGCTTGCAGACTCAGTAGTCTGCCTGGACGAAAGGGCCCGGAACGGCTTGGGAAAGAACACCCAGCGACCCTTGACATAGGCCAGCCCATCGTAGGCCATTCCCGACAAGCTACCGGGTGCAACATACTTCCAGTGAGCCCATACAATACCGGGAAGTAGCAGGTGAGCGATATCGGCATATCCACCTGGGAACTGGCTTGCGGAAGGCGCTCGATCTCGCAGCTCGTCGCTGCTCACAAGCCACAGCCGCAGCTCGGTCTGGTGTGGAGCGCGAGACAGAGGCCGCGGCACCGCATAGAGAGAGTCGTAGTGAGACTGCGCGATGGCGACGACTTCAGCGGAAAACACCAGCGCGTAGTCTTCAGGCCGTGGGCGCATTCCGATGACGCGCTGAAGTGACTCTGCGGATGTGGCGAGCGGTTGAGAGAGCAGCGCATAGGCACTCTGGTACAGCTCAGCACGACTAGGAGGAGACGCTACCGGATGGGAAT
>CALLYL010000806.1 GCA_937859535.1 uncultured Myxococcales bacterium | reverse complement strand
AACGACGGGGACTCTTTCCGCCCTGCCCGCCCGCTGCGCCCGCCGGAGGTCGGTCGCGCAAAAACCGGCTGAGCATACCCGGACACATCGGAATCGGCTTGAGCGGCGTCGTCAGCTTCGGCGACGCGCTCAAGCCGGTCATCGAGGCCAGGGAGTCCGCCATCTGCGGCAGCTTTTCGATAAACGGGGAACAGATCAAGTTCGACAACGTTTCGATGGCATCGCCGGAGTTGGCGGCGGGTGCAGGCTGTGTCCCTGGTTTGGTTGGTGGTGGAGGCACTTGCTTCTGCGGCACCTGCTGCTGACACAGTCGCGTATCCACCTTGCAATCCAGCTTGCCCATCTGCTGGGCCATTGACTTGAGCATCGGCAGCCCAGTCTTGAGCATGCCACCGACCTGCTGCGCCACCAGCGACGTATTCGGATCAAACACCGCGCTGCGATCCGCAGCCGAGGCCGCAATCATCGCCGCCAGCAAAGGCCACGCGGTCGGTTCCATCGCCGAAGCCAGTACCTTGCAGTCCTGGGTCGCGTAGACCGTGAAAAAGTCGCCAAAGTAGGCCCACAAGTCCTCCGACACGCCGCGCACGTGCATCATTTCCTCGACGGTATCGAAGAAGTGATTGTGCGGTTCATAGCGGTCACGGCCTTTGTCGTAGGTTTCTTCGCTGGCACCACCCGCACCGACCGGCGAATAGCGGGTCACATCGACATCGGTCCAATCGAGGATGTTGACGGGCACGTCCTCGCGATTGATGACCACGTTGTCACGATCGGGAATCTGAAACAGTCGATCAAAGCGCGGCGGACGGACGAGCGCGTCCATCAGCAAATAGACGTTGCGCTTCTGGTCTGGGGTTGGGTTGTAGCCGCCGCCGCAGTTGATGGGGTACTTGCCTTCCTCGCTGGCGATCGCCACGTCAAACGAGGTTCCCTTCGGAGTTCCCATTCCATCGACGCTGCCGAGGTCAATCCCAATCAGGCTCCCGAGCCCGTCGCGGGACTCTTTGTCGCCACTGAACGCTTGCGCCAAAAAGTTGGCGTAGTCGGTGATGACGATGGCATCACGAAACTCCGGCGGCAATGACTGAAGCATGTTCTGCATTCCGCCCTGCACCGCAATCAGCAGCTTCGACAGCTCGATGCCCGACTGCGCCAGATACTCGGCGCGCAGCATGTCGCGACTGTTGGCAGCGGCTTCCATCTCGACCTGGGCGTTATAGGCCAAATCTGCCGTCGTCGCACCGAGCAGCGCCAGGCTCATCAGCACAGTCAGGATCGCCACGCCACGCTGACGGCGCTTGCGGTCCACCTTGGGAGCCGCCTCCTGCGCAGAGCCTGTCGTTTCGTCGATCGGGCAATCCATGGTGGTTCGTCCTGTCCCTAATTCGGCTTGGTATCGAGGAGCTGAAACATCGCAATTCGCACTTCGCTCTCGAGCGGCAGCTCTTCGCCACGATCGTCGCGAATCACCAGCTTGACCTTGACCCGGCTCGGCAGTCGGTTGGGCATGCCATCGGCTTGGTTGGTCCGCCAGCTCTCCAGCCACTCTTTGCGGACTGGCTCGTAGTAGTGCAGCTCGAGCTTCACCACATCATCGGCAATCACCTCGGCTTCCCCGGGAATGTTGCCGTTATCGATGCGCTCGGCAGCGATTCGGCGCGTCTCTTTGCGCCATAGATTGAGCTTGCCACCATCAGATTTATCGCGCTGTCCGAAATACCCAATTGCTGCGGTATCGCCTTCTTTTGATTCGGCATAAAGTCGTTGATGGCCAAAATAGGTAAAGCGCAGTTCGTCGATATCGGGCCGATGGACTCCGTCGAAATAAGTACGCGGCGTCTGCTCGGTCCCGGGAATGTTGTTGTTTGACAAATAGGCCATCTGCACATCACGCAAAATGCGATCCATCGCCAGCCGCGCCACCCGATAGCGCGCCATCTTCGATTCCACGCCCTTTTTGGTCTTGAACGCGCCCTGGCTCGACGCCCACAGCATCAGGGTAATCGTCGACAGAATGCCGATCGACACCATGACCTCGATGAGCGTAAAGCCAGACTGACGCCGGTTCATAGCGATACCGGGGCCTTTCTGACGTCGGTGAAGAACGCCACCACCTCGACCTTTTGGTCGGGCAGTCCGGGTTCGTCCCAGATCACGCGAACGGTGACGCGACGGATGCCTTGCTCGAGCATGTCTTTGACCGGCCCCAAAAGTCCGGACATGCCGCTCGCCATGTTCCCCCCCGATGACGACGACGGGGACGGAGCCGCCTTGTCTTTCCCGGCTGCGGTCTGCTTGTCTTGCAGTAGCTTGGTCGCCGCCGACTGGAGCTGGTCCGTCGCAGGCAGCTTGATCTTGTCGATGATCGTGACGTACCGAAACTGCTTAAACGCTGGGTCTTGAAACTCGCCGCGATCTTCCTTGGCACCGGCTTCGTCTTTGAAGCCTTCTGCGACGAACTCGTTTTGGATTTCGGCCATCTTCTGACGGCACAAAAACGTCGCTTGGGTCATCGCTCGCGCATGGATGCTGATCCGAATCGCCCGCCCCGTGGTCAGGTACATCCCGACGAGAGACACCGACAGAATCGCCATCGCGATCATCACTTCGAGCAGCGTAAAGCCAGCGCTTTTGCGAGACCTCATGTGCCCCCCTTATCGCGCTCTCCCGCATCGAAGTCGAGCGGCGGCGGCTGACGACCAGGCAATACCTCGACGCGACCCGTCAGTCCATGAACCCACAGCGTGTACTGCACATCATCTTGGGAGTCCGTCCCAAGGTGGATGACCGCACGTTCGGTGTGACCATCGGGAAAAAAGTGCAGATAGGCATGCCCGGTGAGATACGGATCTTTTTCTCGCGGCAGCAGAATATCGAGCACTTTGATCCGCTTGAGCTTGATCTCCGGCAGCGTGGCATCCTTGTATTCCGCAAAGCGTGGGCGACGGGGGGCTTGCGGTGGAATCAGCTCTTCGGGAAGCCCGTTGAGAGCCCGTTTTTCTTCCTCTGCCGCTTCCTTATCGAGCTTGTCGCGGTCCTCACCACGGCCCCGCGACAGACCACTCACTTTGGTATCGATGAGCACCCGCGACTCAGACCGTTCCAGCCGGTAAGTCTGCGCATCGAGGTCAAAGTGGAGACGGTAAAACGCTCCGGTGGTCAGGGCTCGGTCATAGCTATAGCGAATCGCTGCCGCCAGCTTGCTCGA
>CALLYL010000805.1 GCA_937859535.1 uncultured Myxococcales bacterium | reverse complement strand
AAAAGGCCGCCCAGAGCCAGGCGAGCGTGCTGCTGCGGGGAGAGACTGGCACCGGCAAGGAACTACTGGCCTCGGCACTCCATCAGCTATCGCCCCGGCAGCATGGACCGTTTCACGCGATCAGCTGTGCGGCGCTGCCAGCAAGCCTGCTAGAAAGTGAGCTGTTCGGGCATGTTCGCGGAGCCTTTACCGGGGCGGTTCGCGACAACCCGGGGCACTTTCGGTTGGCCAACAAGGGCTCTTTGTTTTTGGATGAAGTCGCGGAGATGCCGCTTGAAGTGCAGGCCAAGTTGCTGCGCGTGCTAGAGACTCACTCGGTGATTCCGGTGGGCGGGCGCGAGCCGATTTCCGTCGATGTGCGTATCATCGCCGCGACCCACAAGGCTTTGCGTGGGGAGGTCGAGGCCGGTCGTTTCCGCGCCGATCTCATGTACCGATTGCGGGTGGTTCCGATCTTCATTCCGGCGCTGCGGGAGCGCACCTGTGACATCTTGCTCCTCACCGAGCACTTCATTGCGGAGCTGAACCAGCGTTCCTCTCGTCGTATTGAGCGGATCTCGGAGTCCGCCGCGCAGGTGCTTTTGCATCATGACTGGCCGGGCAACATTCGCGAGCTACGCAATGTCATTGAGTATGCGTTTGTGATCGGAGATGGCCCTGTGCTGGAGGTCGCCGACTTGCCGCCGGAGCTTAGTGGCCCGCCGTCACCGGCTCCCATGCCGCGTGTGTTGCCCGCAACCCTCGAGCGCGATCCCCACTCTCTGGCGTTGGCCAAGGATGTCGATGACGCGGCCCGTATTGAGCACGCCCTGCATCTGAGCTTGGGACATGTCGGCGAAGCGGCCAAACTCCTGGGAGTAAGTCGCGTGACCCTGTGGCGTAAGATGAAGCAGTTTGGCCTGTCTGGACGAGTCTCGCGGTGACTCCCTGTGGGGTCGCTTGTACATCCTAAGAGGTGATTATGTGGTCGCTCAATCCGCATCAGCCCGGGTGTTTTTGGTATCCCTACGCCGAGGCCTTTGGTCCTCCCAACGTCAAGTGGTGTGAACAGACACTCTGTCAGGTTGTCTCGGAACCGGCCAATACCTGGTCCAATCTAGGTTATGTGCTGGTTGCGATCTGGGCACTGATCGTGGCCTATCGCAGGGGCTACAGCGTCGAGCTGAAGCAGTACGGACCGATCCTGGGCTTCCTGGGAGTGATGTCGTTTCTGTATCACCTGTCGAACTTCTACGGCTCGCAGATCCTCGACTTTGTCGGAATGTTCGCGTTCATCGGTTGGGTGATCGGAATGAACCTGATTCGACTTGGCAAGCTCGATGGGAATCGATTGCTGCGGTTCATCCTGATGCTCAACGTAGTCCTAATCGGGGTGATGCAGGGGATGCGGATGCTCGGCCTGAAGTATCAGTCGATCATCTTGCTGGCGACGCTGCTGATCTCATTCACAGAGTACTTGGCGCGCCACAGGCAGAAGGTCCAGTACGGCTACTTTTTCCTGTCGAACCTGCTCTTGACCATCGCCTTTGGGTTCTCGATCTCTGACGTGACGCGACGATTCTGTGATCCCCAGAGCCATGGCTGGTTTTCGCAAGGGCATGCGCTGTGGCACTGGATTGGCGCGCTGTCGATGGTGACTATTTTCCTTCACTACTCCCAGCCTGCCCTGCGGGAGCGGGACGACCGATCTCGGTCACGATGAGCGCGACGAGCGCGGGCAACGACTGAAAGAGCATGACCGTCGTACTGCCGAGCGACATCGTTCCGTAAATTCCCGCCACGATCACACAAGCCAGGTGAAAGCGTCGCATCAGCGATGATCGGGTAAGCAGCGCAGTCGCCAGACCGGCTGCCAAAAAGCCGTTATAAAGACCCTGATTTTTGGCCAACACCGCGCAGGTATCCGCTGCATGTTGGCTGATGTGAAACGTCTCCAGCCCGGTGGGTCGCTGGTACAGAAACATCTCCAGGACCAAGAACCACAGGTGCTCTAACGCAACCAGCGCGACGAGTAGCATGCCAAGGATGTGCATCGCTAAAGTATCGCTGATCGATGGGCCGTAGCTGTCATGGAATTGCTGGAGGCGCTCTCGCAGCGACGAAGCTTTCGCTCGGTCGCAGGCTCTGGCAGCATGCCTGGGATGAACTCCTACTGGACCCGAAGGACGGCGGGACGAACCGAGGTTGCGCTGCGCGAGATCCCGATTCCGATTCCGCAGGCGCAGCAGCGACTGATTCGCGTTCGGGCGGTCGGGCTTAATCGTGGTGAGTTGCTTTCTGCGGGAACGGAGTGGAAACCAGCCGGTGTCGAGCTAGCCGGAGAGGATGTCACGACCGGCGAGCGTCTGATGGGTCGCTGCAAAGGAGGGTTTGCGGAGTTCGCGCTGCTTGAAGCCAGCGAAGTGTTGCCGATTCCTGACACCCTGTCGTTCGAAGAAGCTGCCGCCGTACCGCTCGCCTTTCTGGTCGCTTACGACATGCTGGTCAGCCAAGGTCAATTGCGCAGTGGGGAGAGGCTGCTCATCGTTGGGGCCAGCTCTGGGGTGGGCGTGGCCTGTCTGCAAGCGGGCAAGCTGCTCGGCGCACGGGTCGCGGGCACTTCGTCTTCGGTGGACAAGCTGGCGGTACTCAGCATGCTCGGACTCGACCTGGCTCTGCCGGGCGCTGAGTTCGCGGACCGATTTCTGGCTACCACCGCCGGCCAAGGGGCGCAGCTCGTCATCAATGCCGTGGGCGGATCACAGTTCCCCGCGTGTCTGCAAGTGCTCGGCTATGAAGGACGCTTGGCCGTGGTTGGATCGCTAGACGGAGTCCTATCCGCGCCGATCGATCTGGCGGCGGTCCATGAAAAGCGACTGCGCATCTTCGGGGTGTCAAACCGCCTCCGCTCCGCTCCCGCCAAGGCTGAAACGGTCGCTGGCTTTGCGAAGGACTGGCTCCCAGCGCTGGCCGATGGTCGACTGCGCCCGCATCTTCACAGCGTCTTCCCAATGGAGCAGCTTGCGGCAGCGATTGCCACCATG
>CALLYL010000804.1 GCA_937859535.1 uncultured Myxococcales bacterium | reverse complement strand
CCCGATGCGTGTGACAACTGCATCGACGCGCCCAATGCCGATC
This sequence comes from uncultured Myxococcales bacterium, assembly GCA_937859535.1. Lineage (GTDB taxonomy): Bacteria > Myxococcota_A > Polyangia > Palsa-1104 > JAEUJZ01 > JAEUKA01. The sequence goes on along the minus strand of CALLYL010000804.1, from coordinate 6,757 downwards.
AAAAGGACACGGACGGCGATGGCATTGGCGACGCCTGCGACAACTGCTTCGCGGACAAGAATACGGACCAGAAAGACACCAACGGGGATGGCATCGGTGATGCGTGTCAGCCGGGTGTCGCGGGTGGCCCTGGCTGCGCAGTGGCTCCGGGCGAGTCGCCGAGAAACCTCGCCGGTGGTATGAGCCTGTTTGCCTCGCTGATGCTGCTCGCCGCTGGATTCCGTCGTCGCGTCGCCACGCGCAAGTAATCCCTGCTTGTCCTTCTCTCTGGCACGCTGCATAGAATCGGCGCGTGCCGGAACTCCCCGAAGTTGAAACCGTCTGCCGTGGACTGCGCGGCCTGGTCCAAGATCACAAGCTGGTCGAGGTCGTGGTGCGTCGCCGCGATCTTCGAGTTCCCATCCCAAACGACTTCGAGCTACGGCTTACCGGACGAACCGTGCTGCGACTGGAACGGCGCGCCAAGTACATCCTCGGGTTTCTCGATAGCGAGGATGTGCTGATCGCGCACCTGGGAATGTCGGGTCGGCTGTTCGGCTATCGCCCGGACGATCCAAAGCGACCGACTGCGGCTGAAAAACACGACCACGTCTGGCTCCACACCGACCGAGGAACCCTGGTCTGCTACAACGACCCGCGCCGCTTTGGTCTGATGACGCTGGTTTCCGTTGCCCTGCTCCACGAACATCCGCTGCTCAAAGCGCTGGGGATCGAGCCGCTGTCTGACGCTCTCACGCCGCAGTTTGTACGCAACGCGCTCCGCACCCGGCATGTGCCGATCAAGGTCGCTCTGCTCGACCAATCGATCATCGTTGGCATCGGCAACATCTACGCGAGTGAGATCCTCCATCGCGCACACATTGCCCCGCAGCGACCGGCATCCGGGCTCCGTTCGGAAGAGCTGAAGGCGCTCTGTACCAGCATCCCCGCGATTCTTCGCAAGGCAATCAATGCCGGCGGTTCCACGCTCCGTGACTACGTACAAGCAGACGGCGAGCTGGGTGGCTTCCAAAACCTGTTCGCCGTGTACGATCGCGAAGGGCAACCATGTCGACAGAGAGGCTGTCGTGGCACGATCGCTCGCACCGTCCAAGCCGCCCGCGCCACCTACTTCTGCGCGAGCTGCCAGCGCTGACCATGGATGACACTACATTGCCAGGCCCTAGGGTCGTATCCACAATGTTCCACGTGGAACATTGCAAGGGATAGCGCGTCTTCATGTTCCACGTGGAACATCTGAGCGCTACTTGAGTCGCTGTGCTGCCTCGCGGACGAAGCCATCGTTGTCTTGGGCTGCTTTTGCCAGCGCGCCAGAGGACAGCAAGGAACGCGCTGCTGCATCACCAACCATCGTCAAGGTCTGTAGCCGAACCCAGCGATCGGAGTGCGCGAGCAGTCGATCGAACACCGGCTGAGAGCCCCGATGCGAGGAGGGAACAGTGGAGTAAAGGCTCGCCGCGAGCAACAGCACATGGGGCGCAGCGTTTGACTCAATCACCTCACGCAGCACCCCGGCCGCTTGGTTCGCCTCTGGTGCATCGGACAGAGCCAGTTGTCCCAGCACCCGCAGCGAAGCCGCTTGAACCTGTGCAACGTCTCCCAGCCCAGGCAACGCCAGCTTCCGCAGATTCGGCAGAAGCGCCGTCAGAACCGACTGAGTCACTGCGGTCGGAATCTCACCACCGGGTGCAGCCGTCGAAAGCGGCCCCAGTCGCAACGGTCCACGCTTGTCATGCAATCCCTGTCGTGGAAGCAATAGATCTTCGAGCGTCCGCAGCGCAATCTCCGGCGATTCTTCGAGCGCATCACGGATCGCCGCCACCACCTCACCAGAGCTTTCGAGCCACGCTGGTTTTGCCACGGGATTCACGGGCTGGGCGGCTACATCCGAAAGCAGTCGCGCCACATCGATTCCATCCAGTCCTCGCCGTTCCAGCGGCAGTGGGTCCGGCCCAACAACCGACTGCGGGGAAGAGCTGATGCGTGACAAGGCGGTCACTGCGGTATTCCGAATCGCAAGCCCTTTGATGAACACGGCGCGCAGCAGCGGAGCCACCGCACGAACATCGCCAATCCGACCGAGTGCCCACGCTGCTTGTCGCTCGGTTTCATCGTTGCCCAGACGTAGCAGCTCGATCAGCAGTGGCACCGCCGTTTTGTCCCGCGCACGACCGAGCGCCTCCACCGCCGCAGCCACAAACAACTCGTCCGATTCCTCGCTGCGAATCCGCCGTTTCTCGAGCGTACTCACCAGCAGACTCCGTACTTTCGCGGACAGCGGTTGGTTTTGTAGCTCACTGGCTCGCGAAAGTATCAAGGCCACCAGTGCCCGCCCTGCCGACGCGGGATCCGTGAGCGCGCCCTCCAACTGAACAAGCGTCGCCCGATCGAGCTTGTCGGCCTGCCGAAACAGTCCGTAATACGCGGCCAGTCGGAGCTGCTTTTCACGACTCTTGGTCAATCGCAGCAAGCCAGAGATGCTCTGGGGATCAGCGAGCCGCGCCACCGCCAACAAGGCATCCACGCGGAGATCGATTTCGACCCCGGCCCGCACGCCACTTGATCCCGACAGATTTCCCGCACCAAGGACGATCCGTGACTCTTGGCCAGGCAATGGCATGCCGGACATCGCCAGGTTCAGAAGGGATGGCACGGCGCTCGGATTGCGCAGCTCGCCGAGCAGTGACACCGCGACCCGTTGCTCCATGGCATCGCCCTCTGTCAGTGTTTCGGTCAGTGGCTTGAGACCGCCCTGCCCCAGCCGCTGCAGCTCCGCCTGGGCCGCCCCATCGCCGCTCCTCGCCAGGGCAGCCAGGGGTGACGCATAGCGTTCATAGAGCATCAGCAGGAGTCGACGATAGACCGGCTTTGGCACCACCGAGTACGCGAGCGGAGACAGTTCCTTGAGTAGCTCGCCGAGTGAACCCAGGAACTCATGAAGGTCGATGGCCTTGCGACCTGCTTCCAGCACCAGCTCTTCTTGCGGCGTCCGGCGCACCACATCGCGATACAGCGCTGCAGCTTCCGGCAACTCCCCGCGCTGAACATAGAGTCGCGCCAGGGCCATGTGCGCCCGAAACAGTCGAGGATCGCGCTCGATGGCTCGCTTGTAGGCTGCCATCGCCCGCACAATTTCGTCGCGTCGCTCGAGGATTTCACCGAGCGCCAGCTCTCCGCTGGCATCGGCCACCGCTTGCTCGGCGTAGCGAATCGCGTCGCCGTCCCGATAGCTTTGCATCGATAGTTCGGCCAGTTGGGCATACAGCTCCCGCTGCCGATCGGGAAGCAGCGTCGCTGCCTGCTTGAGCACCGCTATCGCCTCTTCCAGCTTGCGCTGCGCCTTGAGCACCAAGGCCAGCGACAACAACAATTCCGCCAGTGCCGGTCCATCGGGCAGGCGAACCCGTAGTCGGCTCAGGATCTGTTCGGCGTCTCCGGGCTTACCGAGCTGTTGCTCGACCTCGGCCACGAGCAGTCCAAGCTGGAGCGTCTCCGGGGAAATGGCACCTTGGGGCAACAGCGCCGCACTCAAACGACGCTGCCAGGTATACAGCGTGGCTTGCAGTCGTGACTCTTTGGCCACCAGCGAAGCCAGCCGCTTGCGCGCTTCGAGCTGTAGCAGTCTTTCCGCCGGTCCTTTGGCAGCAAAATAAATCTGTTCCCAGGTGGTGACGGCATCGCGACCACGCGACAGCCGCTCATAGGCCTGCGCCAGACCTCGCCGCAACTGCAGATTGCTCGGCTCCAGTGATACCGCTTTTTGGTACAGGTCGAGCGCTTGCGACATCAGGCTGTGCTCCGCGTAGATGTCCGCGAGCCGCGCTTGTCCCTGCGCCCGACTGTTGCCCATCGTCAGTAGTCGCTTCCAAGTCTCGTCGGCACGATCTTTTTTGCCTCGCGCCCAGTACAGCTCCCCGAGGTTTACGACATAGCTCTCCTCGTGCGGGTCGAGCCGAACCAGCAGCTCGGATTCTTGGAGTGCTAGGTCCGCCTCGCCCCACCGCGAGTACAGGTCTGCCAAGGCACTGTGTAATGAGGGATCGGCTGCAAATCGCGCCGCCGCTCTTCGCAGGGTCGTCAGCGCCTTGGGTTTTTGACCGACTTTCCACTGTCGCTCCGCCAGCTCCAGATAGCCGCGAGAGTCGCCGGGGGCCTGGGCAATCAACAGCTCGTACTCGGCCAGTACCTCGGGAGTCACGCCGCCGCGCTCCAGAATGGCAATCAGCCGTCGTCGCACGTCGATGTTGTGCGGGTCTTTGCGCAAGGCCCCGCGATACGCCAGCAGCGCCGCCGAGGTATCCCCGCGCTCGTCATAGAGTCGACCCAGCAGCTCCCACTCGCCAAAACCCCGGGTTGCTTGGGGATACTCGGCTTCGAATTGCTTGATGAACTGCGGCAGCTCTTCGCGCTTTCGCGACAGCGCAATCAGATGTTCGCTCACCTCGCGGAGCAGGTGGTGGCCTGCGGGCAAGAGCTTCTGGCTTTGACGATACGTTGCGATAGCTGCGTTGTCATCGTGCAGCGATTCCTCTAGCTCGCCACAGCGCAGCAGGGCCTGGGCTTTGGACTCCCCGCCCAGCTTGTCAACCAGCGCTCGCCACTCGGCCAGGGCTTCCTTGTGCTTACCAGTGCGCGAGAGGAGTTCCGCGAGTTCTTGAGCGAGCCGGAGCGCGTCGCCACCTTGTGCGGACTGAGCCAGCAGGCGGAGCTGCTCCTCGGCGGCCCCGTGATCGCCCGCTTGCAGCGCGAGATCGACCTGCTTGCGGAGCGCCGTCTTCCGTCGCGGGTCGCCCGGCTTCATCGCGGCAAGCGCCCTCGCCTGTTGCTTGCGCGCCTCGGCGAGATCAACCGGCGTCTTCTTTTGCGCCAGCTCCGACAAGAGCAGCGCCGCTTTGGCCTCCTCGAGCCCGCCCTTGTGCGTCGCTTGCTCCACCAATCGCGCCGCTTCATCGAGCTGCCCGCGTTCCCGTGCCATCAAGGCCGTGAGATAGACATCGGTTGCCGACCCGGACTTCTGTGCCTGAGCAGCCAGCTCCGACTGCAACTTGTCGAGCGTGCTATGTCGCCGATACAGACCGACGAGCCGCTTCCACAGCGCAGCGTCATCAGGATTCTTACGGACCTGTTCCTTGAGTTCACCAATCAAGCGCGGATCGAACTCGGAGCGCACCACCTGCCAGTCATCCGCCAACGCCCGCGTCGGGATCATGGTGGGAAGCAGCAGAACCAGCGCCAGCCGACGACTCGCACGGAGCCCGCGCAGCGGCCATCGCAGAAACACAGACATGCCTCAGAGTGTAACGCCAGCTTCGAGAAGCGGAACGGAAACCCCTCGCGGTATTTGACGCGAGCGCTCGCCGAGCGATAGATTGACGCCAAGGAGTGGCTCCTCGTGGCTAGGCTGATCGACCTGTTTGCCCTTGCGATTGTTGCGTTCCTGCTTCTTCTGCCGCAGCCCACGGTCGTGCTCGCGCCCGGCCTTGGTGGCGACAAGAGTGACCTGGATCGGATTGCGGTACTCGAAGACTCGCTGTTTCGGAAGCCGGACGATGCCGAGGTTGCCGTCGAGCTAGCCCGCGCCTACCTGCGCATTGAGCAGCCGGTATGGGCGATTGCGGCGCTCAAGCCGTATCTGGCGACCCATCACTACCAAGTCCATCAGGTGCTGGCGACCGCGTATGCGACGATCCTGCGCTTCGATCTGGGACTGGCCGAAGCCGAGGCGGGACTCAAAGCGTGCGAGTCAATGGGCACCACTTGCCCGGAAGTGACGCAGATTCGGCTCGGCTACCTGGCCAACCTGATGCGCGAAAATGCGCAAAAGGGCATCGACGCCAACACCGATCCGGTGGCTGCCAAGCGGATGGTGCAAGCGGCGTTGCGGGCCACCAAGCCCCAGCTTCCGACACCACCCGCGAAGAAGCCCGCAGCCCCCAGTCCTCCTCCGCCGACCACCCCGAGTCCCACGCACTAACCTTTCCTCATGCGATCGACGTTCTCGCTTGTATTCGCGCTGCTTGTGCCAGCTTGGCTGGGCCTAGGCTCCGGCTGTAACAAACCGCCTCCTCCGACCTCGACCACTGCCCAAAGTGGCCAGCAGCCGACCGTCGCGTTCTACCCGTCCTCGGGGAGTCCGCCGTGGCCGGTCAAAGTGGAGCTGGCCAAAAATGACGCCGACCGCGCCAAAGGCCTGATGTATCGCCGCGAGCTGGCCCCAAACACCGGCATGCTGTTTGTGTTCGAAGGGCCGGAGATTCGCCGCTTCTGGATGCGCAATACCTACCTGCCGCTCGACATGATCTTTCTGAACGAGCGCAAAGTGGTGGTCGGCATCGAGGAAAACACCGTGCCACTCGATGAAACCAGTCGTGGACCCGATCAGCCGGCGCAGTACGTGGTCGAAGTGCTGGCCGGGGAAGCGCGCCGCCATGGCCTGACCGTTGGTTCTCGCGCCGAGTTTCTCCAGCTAGAGGGAGCCCCATAAATGACGCCGCCGTTTGCTTTGTTGGTTTTGCCGGTGTGGTTGGGTGTGGCGCAGCCTCCGGGGACGCTCCCGCAAGCTCCGGGGAAGCCCGGCACGCCGACTGCTCCTGTGGCCACGTTACCGACCACGCCGCCGCTCAGCTTGGAGGCCTCTGTCGCTGGGCTCAAAGGAACCGGTCCGCTCCAGGCGACGCTGGAGCTGGTGAGTGACAGCAAGCCGCTCGGCGTGGTGCGCTGCGATCTGTGGCCAGACAAAGCCCCGCAAGCGGTGGCG
>CALLYL010000803.1 GCA_937859535.1 uncultured Myxococcales bacterium | reverse complement strand
GCGCCCGCTTTCCTAACAGATGAATCCGCTACCCACGGAGTTGGGCGATGAACCTAAAAGCCCACGGATTGTCGTTTTCTGATTTCGCAGGACGAAGCAGTTTTGCTTGAAACTGAGATTTGTTGTCGTTCTGTGTCATGCTGAATCAATCCACGATGGACCGCGTACCGCAGCCAGTGATGTGGGTCAAGGTGGATACAGCGAGCCGAGGCCGGCGAAGCGTCTGCGCTCTGGGGCACTGGTCATCATGTGCCTCGGTTTGCGTCACGGTGAAGTCGTGGCGCGAGTGGCTCGTGAGATCGAGCTCTCCCAACCTGTCCCCTCAAGCCACCCCGTAGCGGCATCTTCGACGCCAAGCGTAGTTTTCCTAAGTTTCCCGCGTACCATCGTGCCCGTCGAGAACGCCGAAAATACTTCCCTAGAACCGAGTGACGCACAGGGGGAAGTTTATAGGGGTCGCAGAGCGCGCTTGAAGTTCCTCGATGAACCCTCCATCAGTTGTTCGCGAGATGCTGGATAGTGGCCGCTGGCGGTGTCGATGTATGTGAGTTTGCCGCTCCTCTTCCATCTGGCCCCCTAGTTCATCGACAGGGGTCTCGATGTGGATCCTAAGAATAGGGTCGACTCAGGTGTAGCTCTTGCGTTTCTTGATGCCGTGCTCTTTGCGGATGTTGTTCTCGTGAATGGCGGAATCATCAGCCGCGTAGTCGCCAAGTCCAACGGTCATCTCTTCTTCCTCTTTGACGTCTCGAATCTTGGCGACGCCCTCGATGTTGTGAAGTGCGTGGCAGAGCTCGTGGGCCAGACCGACCCACGGTGGTCGCTCTCCATCCGGCGTCTTCATCAAATTTGGGTTGTACTTGATGGCCGAGGCGGTTCCCTGACCATTGCCGGCCTTCGCCTCGTTCACACGCACGCAGACGTTTCCGCCACTCCACTTCGAGTCTTGGGTTGAGTTGTCGACCTTGTTGTCTGCGCGCGTGATCGCAACCTTGTAGCCACTGGTCGGGGCTCCCTTCCCTTCGCTGATTCCCTTCAGGAGCTTCTTGCCGATCGGCTTACTGGCGATGAGTGCCAGTTGTTCCAGGACGGTAAGATGGAATGTCGGGTTCTTGTCGGGATCGGTGCGAACGATGAGGTACGGGTACCCAGGTACAGGAGTATCGACAGTTGCCATGAGCGCGCTCCTTGATGGTGAAAGGACAAAGGTGCAAAAAGCAATCTGTAGGCCATGATGAAGCATCTGATCAAATCAGAAGGACTCCTCACATTGCTGTCCGAAGGCAGGGCACTCGGACAGTGGAGGGCGACACTCGTCACTGCTCGCGCACTGTTTGCGAGCAGAGCCGCGCTGTGCGGGCGCTCTTTGCGATTGCTGCCAACGCCCTCCAAAGCTCAGGGATCACGCTGGAAATGGGATGGCGCGCCGTGTGCTTGGTGATAGCAGCAATGGCCAGCCATGCTCAATCGACCTACGTGCTGCGAAAGAACAGACGGAACCATTGGTGCTCGGGTTCCACTTTGCAAAGTGTCTTGGCACTGTGGACCGTTTGGTCATGCGGAACTGTGATGGCAGAGAGCCCTCGCCACAATCGCCAGCGTCCCCCTGTAGTACAGTCCCCAAGCACGAACGATGTCTGTCTGTCCGAACCGAAATGTGTCGAGCTGTTTCAGTCGGCGAACAACCTACTCAAGGCCGAACTGTATCCGGCGGCACTGGCTCTCTTCGAGACCGCGTACGCGCAGTATCCCGCAGCCTGGTTGTTGGTGAGCATTGGCCGTACCCAGCAGAAGCTAGAACGCTTGCCGGCGGCCATCAACAGCTACCGCCAATTCCTGGCCAGCATTGAGACAACGACGGACCCACTCCTGACCCAGAAGGTGCAAGAGTACCTTCAACAAGCGCAGTCCTCGGTAGTGGATGTCTGTCTCGCCAATCCAAAGTGTACCGAGCTAAACGAAACAGCACGGAATCTATCCAAGATTGGTCAGGTCGAGGCGGCCCTGACGCTCTATCAGACGGCATACTCGCAGTTTCCGGCCCCCTGGCTGCTCGTGAATATTGGTCGTGCGCAGCAGAAGCTGAATCGGCTTCCAGCGGCCATCGAGAGTTTGCGACAGTACCTAGCGAGTGCGGACGCCAAGGAGGATCCTGAGCTCACCAAGAAGGCGCAGGAGTATCTCTATCAAGCGGAAGCCGACTACGAGCCACCGCCCGCTCCGTTCAAGCCCCCGCCGCCACCGCCGCCGCCTCCTCCTCCTTTGTGTACTCCGGAACAGGAAGAGCAAGAGCTAAGAGCCGGAAAACCGCTCGAAAGACAGGCGCGCAACGGTTTGGTAGTTGGACTAGGAATCGCAACGCGACAGCCGATTCTGCAGGTCGATGGGAATACCAGTGTCGCAGGCAGCACCGTCGGAGCGTCTTTGCTCCTCGGTGTGAAACTGAACAGGGTGATTCTCAGCCTGTGGGGTGAACTCGATGCGATGGGCAGCACCGTCCAACTTGGCTCCGCCGCCGGATCTTCGATCAGCTCGGTGAGTACCAGCTCGTTTTTGATTGGACCCGCACTACAGCTCTCTGTCCTGCGTGCAGCGGCCGGTCGATTCGAACTGCTAGGCTCCGCACAGCTAGGAATGGGGCGATCGAGTACCGCCCATAGTGCTGACCCACTCCTTCCTTCGACGGTTGCCACCGACTTTCCCAGCACGACCTTCCAACTTGGCTATCAGCTCGGTCCGGGATTGCGCTTCTATGTGCTGCGGCAAGCCGCCATCTCGTTCATCGGAGGGGTTGCCGGAGATCATCTGTTTGTGAAGAAGGACAGCCCCTCTGGACTGCGCGCAGACCAGTTGTACAGCATCAGTCTCTTTGGAACCTTTGGCGCCATCGGAGTGTTCTGATGAAACAGTCACCTCACCAACATCTGCTTTCGACACTGCATGCCCTTGGAGTTGCCGTTGGGGCACTGCTGATTGGGCCACTCGGTTGTGGTGTGCCAGCGCAAGCCACCAATCCGGAAGACTACTCGGAGTTCCTTAGACTTTCCTACCAACAGACCTGCGAAGCACGGCACCGCTGCTGCGGCACACTGTGCAGTCCTCAGCTAGACACAGCCTTCTACAAGAATGTGTCGCGAACGCTGACCTATCTTGCGAGTGGTCTCATTGCGTTTGACAAACAGGCGGCCGCCGATTGCTTGAGCAGCCAGAGTGCTCGATTCCGCGACTGTGATGTGGATGTTCTGACGCTTCCTCTCAACCGTTGCGACAAGGTTCTGATCCCGCTTTCGGCAGCAGGTACTGCGTGTGAGATGGGTGTGAATAGCTGCGTACCGGATACGGTGTGTAGTGGAAACAAATGTGTTCCGCGTGGGAAGCTTGGTGAAACTTGTCAGCCGTTTAACACGACCATTGGATGTGCGACAGGTCTGTTCTGTGCACAAGCTACCGGAACCACCCCCGCTCAGTGCACCGCATATTCCCCTCTGGGAAAGTCCTGCGTCAGTCCGGCCCGCTGCGATCCAACCAGCAATCTGGTCTGTTTGCCCAGTCAGCTATGCGGCGTTCCACTCCCCAATGCATCGGCATGCACTGTGGACAGCCAGTGTGCGAGCACGTATTGCGACCTAAGCGCTTCGAAGTGCGCACCACCACCAGTTGTGCTAACCGTTCGAGCACAGCTCTGCGCTCAGCCAGAGCCCACTATTCCACAGTAGGCGCTTCGCTGGTTTGGTCTACGGCTTCGAGTCTATCAGGGATATCTCGAAGTCCTTGTCTGTCTTCTCAGCCGCCTGCGCCAGAGCTGCCTTTGCGCTAGGTCCACCGATGACGCGAACTCCTTGACGAAAGACTGCATCAAGCTCTAGCCAGTGCTGGGGCTTCGGGTTTGGCTGTTCGGAGAGAACCTGCACGCCATCTCGTTGTTCCCAGACAAACTTTCGATTCCCTTCTTTGCTCCCTTTGGGAGCCCGCAGAATCACATAGCGCAGCGCGCGCTCCTCACTCTTTTGAACCGACGGCAGCGGCAACACCTTGAGACCCACAATTTCGACCAGAGCCGGACTGCCTCGAACCAGGCCGAGGAAGTCTGCTGCATCCTGCTTTGGCTCGATCGCCACCACCGATTTTTGGGCCAGCGCTTTGCTAATGCGCTTCCACAACAGAAGTCGCTGGTTCGAGTAGCGCTGCGCCTTTTCCCCGACCAAAAGCCCATTCCCTTCTAGCATGATCAGCAGCCGCGAAATGATCTCGGTGGGCAGACCTTTCCGTTCCTTGTGAAGCCATTTGCGAAACTCCTTGTGCTTGCACGCAGCGTCGATGGTAAGACTCCCACGGAGCTTGGTCTGCGGATGAATCTTGATCTGGGTCACCCACTTCTGCCACTGCTTGCTAAGGGGTCGCTGGCTCCTGTCTTCATCAAAGATCTGGCTTGCGCAGAAGTCGAGATCGACCATTCCGTCCGGCACTCCGAGTAGTTTATGGAGGACCTCCGTCCGGTCCCCCGTTGCGGTCGATGTGGTCGTTGGCTCCTTCTGCTTATCGTCCGTGCTCTGTCGCGGTGGGGCACGGCTGGAGTCTTTGCCAAATAGCAGGAGCCACGCCGCGTTGTCGCCTCCTCCGAGTTCGGTACGCCCGTAGTACGCTTTCCGATCACCGATGTACGTGTAATAGACCGCTGCCAGCAGTGCGAGCCATTCGGCTGCGCCCGCGCCCACCCACTTGTTGTGCTCAGCCGCCACGGCTTGACTTCGCTTCAGTCGAAAGTAGAGGGGACGGGCTGGGCGCTCTGCTTCATCGTCCGCAGGTGGGCGGATAGGAAAGAACAGTCGTACCACCACCTGATGCTCATCGATGACCCGGAACAGGGAACAGAGCAGCACCGGACCGGAAGAGACTCCTCCGAGCAGCGATTCGAGCGCGGCATACAAATAGGGGTCCACAGGCCGGGCCGCCGCGAGAGCGGATAGATCGCTGTAGGCCGGTGTCTGCTGAAACAGTGCCGCAGGTGCCTTCGATCCAGGGTGGGGGCCTGGGGGGGCGGCTGTCAACGTGGACGTCAGGTCGGAGTATTCCTTTGCAGAGACACGGGATAGATCGAGCGACCCCATCGGATCAATTCGTGTGGCCATCTTGTGATTCCTTGGGCGACTACGTGCAGCGCTGGTTTAATCGATGGAATCTGTCCTGCACAGTGCATGCCGAGCTGCGGACTCCAGCGGGCCGATCGCGTTGAAGACGTCCTGTTGCTCGGACCAAAGCCAGTACGGAGGCCCTGCTCGCGCTCTGATCGATGGAGCGCCACCCACTACCTCCACCCACTACGGAGCGTTGGTACCACAAGGAACAATTCGCGAATCGCCACCGCGAAATGTGGGACAATGCGAACATGAGCTCTCTATCTTCTTCGGACGCGGGTTACCAGGTAGAACGCCATCACAGGCAGCTTTCGGTCCAAACGGCGGACCCAGTCCTAGGTCGCGAAGTGGAGAAAGGAGACGGGTACGGAGGTCTCTGTGTCAGTGCTCGACTCGGTCGATTTACGATCATTCGCCAGCTTGGAGTGGGCGGGATGGGAACGGTCTTTGCGGCCTATGATGAGCAGCTCGACCGGAAGGTAGCGCTGAAGATACTACACAATCCGGAGCGTGGCAGTCACAGCCACCGAGACAGAACGCTACGCGAAGCCAAAGCGCTCGCTCGCGTTCGTCACCCGCGAGTGGTCTCGATTTATGATGTCGGAACCACGAACGACCAACTGTATTTGGCGATGGAGTTTGTAGACGGAATTACGCTGCGCGCTTGGCTGTCCGCACAGACTCGGTCCTGGTGCGAGATCCTTCAGATCTTCATTGCAGCCGGAGAAGGGCTCCAGGCCGCCCACGAAGCGGGCGTCATTCATCGGGACTTCAAACCAGACAACGTACTCGTTGGAAAGGATGGACTTCCGCTGGTGCTTGACTTTGGCGTGGCGCGCCTCGGTCGGCAGGGTCCGGCGGATGGTGAACGAATCGGTGAAGATCCGCCAGATGACTCCGATTTTACTTATCAGGGCGCACTCTCCGGAACTCCTGGATATATGTCCCCTGAGCAGTACGGAGACGAACCAGTAGGTAGTGCGAGCGATCAGTTTAGTTTCTGCGCGGCCTTGTATGAAGCGCTCTGTGGGTATCTTCCGTTCTCTGGTTCCACCCTTCAGGAGCACGCGGTCAGCGTACGCGGGCCCCTGCGGCCTCCTCCTGTGGAGACCGCGTTTCCACCAGAGGTCATTCGCATCCTGTCTCGTGGTCTATCGATCAATCCAACAGACCGCTTTGCTTCCATGACCGAACTCCTGCAAGCGCTCAGAGAGGAACAGGGGCAGACCCGCGAGGCTGGAGCGGGATCCCGGCGCAACCTGCTGCTGGCACTGGGTCCAGCAGCGATTTGTGCGTGCCTGCTGGTACAGTTTGCGTCGAGCCGGCATGGGCGGATTCTCCGCGAAGCAGTGGGAGTGTCTCTCTGTCTCGTATTGCTAACTTTGCTCACCGGCTTTTTGAATCGGCGAACGCTGCGAGTCAACCGCTTTCACCGACAAATGTATATGCAACTCTTAGCGGCCTTCGTTCAGATTCTGATTCATCGATTGTGGCTGCTGACCTTGCCGACTGTGCCATTTCGCCAGATCCTCATCACCGAGATGATCATCTGGGCTGGGGCAACCTTCACCCTGGCCTGCATTCCTGTGCCGCGACTGTACTTTGCTCCCATCATTCCGCTCTTTGGAATCATCGCAGGCTCGGTACTCGAAGAAGTTCGCCGCGGCCCCTTCCTCATGCTGTACCTACTCAGTGTGGGCAGCATCTTGTGGGCGTGGCATGCAGAATCCAAACAGACCAAGTGATCCTTAGCCGTGACGAGTTCGTGAAGTCCTTTCCGGCTGCTTGCGATGTTCCAATGAGGGACGGTTCACAACAAGTCCACTTTTTCGAATCAGCCGGTTGAGCTGATGTCTAGTAATCGAGAGCGCCGTTGCCGCTCGCACCACGGAGCCACCCATGTCGTCCAGTGCTTGCTGGGCCTCCTGTGGACTGGGCAGACGTGCAGAGGAAAGCGATGGGAGTGGAAACGTAACTGTCTCATGGTCGCACGGAGGTGAGGAAGCGACCGGACCACTCTGGGCCTTCCCTAAGCGGCCATGGAGCCTCGGTAGACCACCAGTGAATGGACGAAGGATCTCGCCCTCACTGTCTTTGAGCGCACGCTCGATCAAGAACGCTAGCTCTGCCACGTGGGTTGAGTAGGGATGGTGAACAAGCTGCTCTATCAGCAGTGGATCGATCCGAGGCTCTCCCTGGGAAAGGAAACGGGCGGCGTACCTTCTGCTGTTTGCACTCATGCGCAGCAGGTGCCGCAGCAAAAGTGGGATGTCCTCGCGCCGCTCGGTCAGTTCAGGAACGATGATCTCATGCTGGAATCTGCGCCGCAGCTCGATGCGAATCCGCTCTGGACGGTTGGTGGCACCGATGACCCGGATGTTTGCGCGCCTTGGCTGCGACTCCTCCCCAAGCCGGGTGTACTCCCCAGTTCGCTCCATGACGCGAAGGAGCATGGGTTGAAGTTCGTCGCTCATGTCTCCGAGTTCATCTAGAAAGAGAGACCCTCCTTCAGCCAGTCCCAGAAGTCCCTTGCGCTCCTCCATGCCGGGATTTGGAAAGTGACGGCGGTTGCCGAACAGCATCGCCGCACCCAGACTGCTTGGCATCGTAGAGATGTTATCAACCACCAACGATTGCTGTTTCCGGTTCGAAAGCTGATGGACCATCTGTGCCACCAGTTCCTTTCCTGAACCAGTCGCTCCTAGTACCAGCACATGACCTTCACTGACAGCGGAGGCAGCGATCTCTTCACGAAGCCGCCAGGTCGCAGTGCTCTCGCCCACGATTCCGTCTTTGTCCGCATGTCCAAAATCACCGGCACGCTCGACAGGATAGAATCGCAGGGGAGATGGCTCAAGCGGAGTCCGAACACAGAGCAGGAGTAGCTGCTGTTGGAGATGAATGGTGTCACCATGCATCACGGTGCCCGTACCTGTCAGACTGCCATTTAGCCACAACGGACAGCGACCGACGTTGCGGACATAGAGCCCTTTGTCATCAACGAACAATTCCAATTGTCGTCGAGAAATGGATTCCCCAAGCAGTTCGGAGGCTTCGCTGTTGGGGCTCCTTTGACTAGCCGCCAGTGTGCCCGGACGACGTGGATGAAAGCACAGTGGAGACTCTACACTGCTTTCGGTGGGGGCTCGGCCCAAGATGTAACGCACGCTAGGGAAGCAGTTCGCACTCTCTCCAACCCGATGTGGTTCGCGCGCGGACCAGAGAATCACCAAGGAAAATACTTCGGTAGACTTCTGTGCGGGTGGATGAGGTTCGATGGGAGGGCCTGTCAGGATCACTCTCTGCATGGCGGTACGCAACCATCGTAACTCGAAATCGCGACCAAATACAATGAGCAATTGGCCACGCATTTACAGGCTAAGTCGGCGGCTCTTTCGGGGAGCGAAGTAGACGCGGTTTGCTAAGCGCGTGCCGCCGGATGATGCGATTGAGCTGGTGTCGACTGATGCCCAAGGCCGCCGCCGCCCGGACGACGTTGCCATGGGTCTCTTCGAGAGCTTGCTGCGCCCTTTCAGGGCTCGGAATGGTGGCAGACAGACGACGAGCTGGAATCCGCGAGGTCAGGACGGATTGATCGGTAGGCGTCCGAACCGAGCGACCTTGTTGGGGGAGTGGGCCACGAATCGGAGCCAGGACGTCACCGGTACTCTCCGCCATGGCATGCCCCAGCATAAACTCCACTTCGGAGACGTTCGTTACATAGTGATGTCGCACCAGTTGATCGAGTAGCAGCGGATGGAGCGTGGGAATCGGAACACGGGCGTTTGCTCTTCGGCCAGCGTGTTCATCCACCTGCCTCGCTTGAGTCTCCAAGATATGTCGGATCAAAAGTGGAATGTCTTCCCTTCGTTCATTGAGACTGGGAATCCGAACCTCTCTTTGGAATCGACGCTTCAGCTCGTAGCGCATACGCTCGGGTCGATTGGTGGCACCGATCAACCGGAAGTCCGAGCGGCGGAGTCTTCCTTCCTCTCCTAGCCGGAAGTATTCACCGTGCCGGTCTGCGACTCGCAGAAACATCGGCTGAACCTCCTCCGGCATGTCGCCGATTTCATCAAGAAAGAGGATCGAGCCATCCGCCGCACCAATCAGACCGGTGCGTTCCTCCATTCCGGGATTGGGAAAATTGCGCTTGTTTCCAAACAGCAGTGCTGCGGCCAGGCTTGGCGGAATGGCCGAGATATTGTCCGCCACCAGTGGCTTTCCTGATCGATGGGAGAGTCTGTGAATCGCTCGCGCCGCCAGTTCTTTGCCACTCCCACTTTCACCGATGACAAGGACGTTTTGATCGGAACGGGCGGATACCGCGAGTCGTTCTCGCAGGTGCCACAGCGCCGAACTCTCGCCGATCATTCCATCTAGATCTGGTTCCCCAAACTCGGGCCGCCTGTCATGTGGATAGGCCCGCAGCATGGGCATCTGGAGGGGCCGCCGTGTGCACAGAAGGAGTAGCTGACCGCGCAGATAGAGCGTGTCACCCTCAGTGACCAGCGAGGCTTGCGTGACCTGGCCACTTACCATCAGCTCACAGCGACCGACGTTGTGAACAAAGAGTCCTTCTTCTCGATAGCTCAAGTGAAGCTGTAGTCGCGAGATGCTCTCTCCCAAGATTCCCTGCGCAGGCTTTGGTGCTGGGTCTAGTCCCTCGGGGCGATGACGCGAAAATCGCACGGGCCGGGGTGCTCGACCGCCCGGACTCCGCGACGAATGTGAGTGAACTTCCTCTGCAGCGGCGAGCGCACGGAGCTGTACTTCATCGCCAAAGGGCTGGTCTGGGTCTCTGCCAAACATCCAGACAGGGCATTCCTCAGGTAACAGCGCCACTTCTCCCACACGGTGCGGCTCACGAGCGGACCACAGGATCACCAGAGCCAGACACTCTGCCGGTGATCCGTCAAACTGTTCATTCAGGGAGTTTGGGGCAGTGCGTGCTGATGGCGGAACCCTCTCTTTCGACATGCTCACGGAATCTCCCAAAGCGGTGTTGGCAAGGTTCCGCATGGAGCAGACTCCGTGCCAACGGCTGAGCGGACGTACCCAGTCAGGGTGGAGGACGGAGGAACTCTCCGGTCGCCCCTTTTTGGTTGACAGTAACCCGTGCGCCTGACTGCTCGCACTGCTCGCGCACTGCTCGCGCACAGTGCCGAGCATGCCCTAGGGAACGACATCCATCGATCCGCGACTTCATGAGTTGAGAGAGATCCTTAATAGGTAAGCGCAGAGCACCACAGCGTGCGAATGGCAGGGACCGGAACCGCACCAGGCCAAGCGGCACATCAATTGCTTTCGGCACCCAGAACAGAATGTGGCTGTCGCGCGCCGGAGTATGGGTGCTGCCGCTGCGCGCACAGCGTTTCTCTCCTGTAGGAGTGCTTGCGTGTCTATTCAAGATGAAATTCCGCGCTCACGAATCAACCTTCGCTATCGGACGGAGATAAATGGGGCCGGGCAAATGCTCGAGCTGCCCTTCCGGGTGATGATCATGGGAGATCTGTCCTGCGGTTCTTCCACTGATCGCGAGGTCAGTTTCGACGGTCGAAGGCTACGGTCTCTCACCGATAAGAACCTAGACAGCCTCATGGAAAACATGCGGATGTCACTCAACTTTAAGGTTCCAAACCGCATCGACCCGGGAAGTGATGAAGCGCTCGAGCTGAGCATTCCCATTCGGAATCGCCGCTCATTTAGCCCAGAGCAAGTCGCAGACAGCATTCCCAAGGTTCGGGCGCTGCTCATGCTGCGCAAGCTTCTCCTAGAGATGCAAGCGAACATCGACAACCGCAAGGAGCTGCGACGTCTGATCCAAGACATCTGGAGCAATCCTGAATCGATCAAGGCGCTTGAGAAGGAGCTAGCGGCACTCGGCAGTTACAAGCTGGCGGGCAAGGACAAAGCGCTTCCTGCTGCGGAA
>CALLYL010000802.1 GCA_937859535.1 uncultured Myxococcales bacterium | reverse complement strand
CCGGATCGACTTCGGTGATCTTCTTTTCGGCGTCATTCCAGCGCTCGTCACTGTGTGCGGCAACGTAGCCGGTGTCGCTGATGACGTACAGCGCGGTCACATCGGGATCGGTCTTGGCAGCCTTGGGCACAAACGTCTTCAAGCTGCTGTAGTCCGACTGCATGAGCGCCGCTCTCGCACTTTCGGACATGGCCGCCGTCAAGGTCTGGGCTCGTGCGCCCAGTGCAGAATCGTACGCCTCGGAGAGCTTCTGGGCTGCTTCATCGAAAGCCCGTCGCCCGTAGTACGTACTCGTCACCCCGAGCAGGGCCGTAATGAACATGATCAGCACCAGGGTGGTGGAGATCATCTTTACGCTAATCGACGCACCGCGCTGGCTCGGCATTACCCCGAGTCTACGCACCCTTGCCCCGCCGGTCAATCCTCGCTACGATCGTGCGTATGCACCCAGCCTTGGAGCGGTTCATCCAGCAATTTAAGGCGACCTCGGACGTGGTCATCGATAGCTGGTTCATCTGCGACAACGACCGGAACATCGTCGACTACAATCGGGCCTTCTTTTCGCTGTTCCCAAGGCCCGAGGCGCGGCAGCTCAAAGCCAAGAAGTGTCACGAGGTAATGCGGCTGACGATCTGCCAAGAGCGCTGCATCGCTCAGCAGTGTTGGCGCGAGGGCAGGCAGGTCCGTCTCGATGAGATCGATGGCAGGCCCATTGGCTTGCCCGATGATGCACCAACGAGGCGCTACGTGCTGTCATCGATTCCGATCCTGGACGAAAACAATCGTCCGGTCGGAGCGCTGGAAATTCAGCGCGATGTCACCGACGAAGCGTTGGTGCAAGACAAGTACAAAAAAATGCTCGAAAACGAGGCCCGCGAGCGCGAACGGCTGGCGACGCAGATTCGCACCCGGACCCGCGAGCTATACGAAGCCAACCAGCTTCTGCTCAAAGCGCAGGGCGAGCTGGTTCAGCAAAAGAAGGGCCTGGCTTTTTAGCTAGCTTGTCTTGACGGAGCATTCGACGCGCATCGCGGTGGTCGCGGGGCTTGGACTCGGCGATGAAGGCAAGGGCAGCTTCGTCGATGCCTGGGTCCGGCGAAGCGCTCGTCCAACGCTGGTGGTTCGCTATAACGGCGGTCCCCAAGCGGCACACCACGTGGTGCTGGCCGATGGCCGCAGCCACTGTTTTGCCCAGCTCGGCTCGGGCATGCTCGTGCCCAACACCGCCACACTGTTGTCGTCGTTCATGCTGATTGAGCCGCTGGCGCTTCTGCGCGAGGCGGGCCACTTGGAAGAGCTCGGCGTGTCTCAACCGCTCGCACGAACCATCGTGTCGCGTCGCAGCGTGCTGGTCACGCCGTTTCACAAGCTAGTCGGGCGACTGCGCGAGCTGAGCCGAGGTAGCGCCCGTCACGGCAGTTGTGGGCTCGGCGTCGGCCAAGCGTGGTTGGACAGTCAAAATCCGAGCGTACCGTCGCTGTACATCGAAGACCTGACCGATCCCGTTCAACTGCGCCAGAAGCTACGATTTTTGCAACTGGTCAAACTGGATCAGGCAGAGCAGATCGTCGATGGCCTGCGTCTACCGACAGAACATACCGAGTCTCGATTGATCCTCGATGAACTGGGTCAGCGTGACTGGCCCACTCGGCTCGCCATCGGATATGCGCGGTTTTTGGACTCGGGCATCACCCTCGACGATGACTCGCAGCTACAGCGGGCGCTCGAGGATCCGCAACAGCCCGTGATCTTCGAGGGTGCTCAAGGCACGCTGCTCGACGCGGTACACGGGTTCTTTCCGTTTGTCACCCCCAGTCGCACCAGCTTCGCCAACGCGCTCTCACTGCTCAACGGCAGACCCGCGCAGCGGCTGGGTCTATTGCGGGCCTATGCGACTCGTCACGGCCCCGGCCCACTCGTCAGCGAGGAGCACTCACTCACGGCACGACTCGACGAACAGCACAATGTCACAAACCCGTGGCAAGGACCGATGCGGGTCGGTTGGTTCGATGCGGTCGCGGCTCGTTACGCAATGCGTATTGTCGGTGGGATTGATGGACTCGCTCTCACTTGTCTTGACCGACTGCAAGGTCTGGGGCCGCTACAGCTATGTCACGCGTATCGCTATGTCGATGAGGCTCCCACGGATCTTGCGGAGTATTTTGTGGTCGCCAGCGATGGCAGCCTTATCGACATGAAGCTGGCCGAACAGCCAAGCCTCCATCGCCAAAAGCGTCTGTCCGAGCTGCTCTCTCGATGTCAGCCGGTCCTGCGCCCGCTACCTGCCATAGAAAGCGTGCGCGGTGATGATGGAACACCAACTGCGCAGGCCGAAGACTATCTGACGAACCTACTGTGCGAGCTACGACTTCAGCCGGAACAGCTCCGCTGTATTTCGATGGGAAACACGGCCACAGACAAGGTTTGGCCGTAACCGCGTCCGCCCACATTCAGCGACGATCGCTGTGACGAAGGATGCGCTGGGCGGCCTTACATCCACCCATCATCGCGCCCGAGATCCCATGTCCCGCTCGCGTCGACGCACCGCAGAGATACAGACCCTCGATCGGTCCGCGATAGCCGGGCCGCTTCTCGAGAAACTGATCCGGGGTCGCAGCCAGACCATAGCCCGAACCGTCAGAAGCCCGCGTAAAGCGACTGTGGCTCAGTGGTGTGGCGGACTCGCGATAGCAGATCCGCGCCGCCGTCCCCGGAAATTGCTGATCGAGCCTGCCTATCAAATCGTCCTCGATGGCTTGCTTGATCTGGTGATAGCGCTCATTGCGACGGTAGCCCCAGGTCAGCACTTCGGCGTCACTGACGCCCCAGCGCGAGGCCGCACCAGGCACAATCGTCATCACCTCCACATTGGTAACGCCCGCTGGAGCGTGATGCAGCCCATGTTCCGGGTCTTTGAGTCTGGCGCTGGTGATGTAACAACCCTTCACCTGCGGCGGCCGGCTCGGATCATCTTGGTAGATCGCATCGAAGTCGAACTCGTCGTATTGCCAGTAGTTGGTGGCGCGCATGCCGTCGTCGCGCAGGTCGCCCTTCACGCCAAGGAAGGTCATAAATAGCGCCGCCGCCATCTTCGAGTCACGGGCGCGGGTCAGCCACTCACTCGGCAAGTGTTCGGGTCCAACCAAGTCGAGCAGCGTCCGCTTAAAGTCGGCGTTCGACAGCACCACATCGGCCCGCACCTGCCTGACCGGCTCTTCATCGCGCTCGGCAATCTGCACGCCCACCGCCCGACCGTTTTCGATGAGGATTTTTTCGATGGTGTGACGCAGACAAATCCGCCCGCCGAGCGACTCTACCCGAGCGGCCAGTCGGTCGGCGATGATCTGCCCTCCCCCTTTGGGATAGAAGGCACCGCGAAAGTAGTGTGCGGCCAGCCCGAGGTGCAACAAGGCGCTGACCTGGCTTGGTGGCAGCCCGTAGTCACCGCTCTGCCCGAGGATCACTGCGCGCAGCTTGATGTCGCTCACCCCGATGCCATCAAACAACTCGATCATCGTTGCTCGTCGATACGGCGCGAGCCTTAGCCCATCAAGTGCCAGCGGCAACATCTTCCACAGCGATGGCTTGTCGTGAAGCTCGATCGCTCGCATCGCCTTCATCACCGCCGACAGCAGCTTCACGTAGCGATCGATCGGCGTGCGCTGCGATGGAAATAGCTCAAGCAGACGCTTGCGATACAGATCCAGGCTGGCCGGAATCCGAAACCGAAGGCCAGGAAAGATCAGCGTATCGAAGCCGTCTTGATCCATCGCCGCGTAGTCGACTCGGACCGATACCTCGTCGAGAATCCGAGGAATCGTACCCTCCCGATCACAGTCGCCGATGTAGTGCAGACCGACGTCGAAGTGATACCGGGAGTGCTTGGGCCCACGACGAAACTGAGTCGCACAGCCGCCCGCGACATAGTGTGCCTCGAAGACCGCGACCGACTTACCGGCCTGGGCAAGCAGCGCCGCTGCGACCAACCCACCGGGCCCACTGCCAATGATCGCCACATCCACTTTCTGCGGCAGTTGCGTGTGGACGCGTCGCCACGCGGGCGTGGGGGTCGGGGGCTGCTTCGTTACGCTGTCGCTCATGATCAATCCATCCAAGTGGTGACGGTCCGGCGCTTATCCGAGCGGCGCAAGCAACTCGCGGTATTTCGGCAGCGGCCACAGCCGAGCATCGCACTGATCCTCAAGTCCATCGAGAACCTCACGCAGCGCCTGACAGGCCGGAAGCACCTCGCTCGCGAACGAGGCGGTGCGGGCATGAATCTCTTCGATTGCGTCGGCTTGCGCGATCGCCCCACGCAGTGCGGTAAGCCGCTTGTAGGCTTCGTCGATCTGCAACGTCTCGGCCTCGATCGCTCGACGGACCAGAGCGGGTGCAGGAATTCCTGCCGCCTGAAGCTGCGCCAGGCTCGACGACTTGGCCTGCACATCCTCGAGCAGTACCGGTAGAATTTGCGTCTCGGTCATCTCGCGCAGCACCTGGGCTTCGATCTGTAGGCTCTTGGCAAACTGCTCATGGCGAACATGAATTCGTGCCTCTTGTTCGAGCGTCGACATCACGCCAGAGCGCGTAAACAGCTCCTGCACCTGCGGCTCTTCCCACACCGCGAGCGCCTCGACGGTATTGCGGGCATGCGGCAGGCCCCGACGAGCGGCTTCGTCCCGCCACTGCTGCGAGTAGCCGTTGCCGTCAAACCGCACCGACTTCGTCAGCGTCACCACCTCGCGGATGACCGTCATGATCGCCTGACGACGATCACCCGGCTGCGTCGACTCGACTTCCTGCACGCGCTGGTTCATCCACGACAGGGCATCGCCAACGAGGGTCTGAATCACCGACAGTGGCACCGCAATCGCTTGACCGGCACCCACGGCGCGGAACTCAAATTTGTTTCCGGTAAAGGCCATCGGGCTGGTCCGATTTCTATCGGTGTAGTCCTTCGCCAGCACAGGCAGCGCCGGGATGCCCAGATCGAGCTGCTTGCGCTCTGACGAGGCCATGACGGCACCGGACTCTAGCTGGTCGAGGATGCGGTTGAGCTGCTCGCCCAAAAACACCGACATGATCGCTGGCGGTGCTTCATTGGCACCCAGTCGATGATCATTGCTCGCCGAAGCAACCGAGGCTCGCAGCACTGCGCCATGACGGAAGACGCCGAGTAGCATAGACGACAGAAAGTACAAAAACTGGAGGTTTTCCTCTGGCGAATGGCCCGGCTCGAACAGGTTCTGGCCGTCGTCTGCGGCGAGGCTGAAGTTGACATGCTTGCCCGAGCCGTTGACCCCGGCAAACGGTTTTTCCCCGAGCAGCACGGCCAGCTCGTGACGCTCGCCGAGCTTCTTCATCACTTCCATCAGTAGTTGGTTGTGGTCGGCGGCGACGTTGGCAGGCTCGTAAATCGGCGCCAGCTCAAACTGGTTCGGTGCGACTTCATTGTGTCGCGTTTTGGCGGGAATCCCGAGACGGAACAGCTCCAGCTCGAGATCCTGCATAAAACGCAGCACCCGATCTTTGATCGCACCAAAGTAGTGGTCCTCAAGCTCCTGACCCTTCGGAGGCCGTGCCCCTTGCAGGGTGCGATTGCAAAACATCAGGTCAGGCCGCGCCTTAAACAGCTCCAGGTCGACGAGGAAGTACTCCTGCTCGGCCCCACACTGTCCCGTCACAATGGCCCCATCGTGGCCAAACAGCGCCAGCGTCTGGCTGGCCTGCTGTCCGACGTAGTCCATCGCCCGCAACAGCGGCACTTTGTGATCGAGCGCTTCGCCGTGATAGCCGATAAACGCCGTCGGAATGCATAGCGTCTTGCCGAGCGGGCCATTCATCAAAAAGGCCGGGCTGACCGGATCCCAGGCCGTATAGCCTCGCGCCTCGAACGTGGTCCGCAGACCGCCGGACGGTAGGCTCGATGCATCGGGTTCACCTTGGATGAGTTGCGCGCCCGAAAACGACTCGATCAGACCACCGTGGTCATCCCAGGTAATGAACGCGTCATGCTTTTCCGCAGTGGCACCCGTCATTGGTTGGAACCAGTGGGTAAAGTGCGTCGCGCCGCGCTCAAGTGCCCAGTCCTTCATGGCTTGAGCAACGACATGTGCGACTTCGGCGGACAAGCGCTCACCCTTGCGAATGCACTTGCGGAGCGAGCGGAAGACTTCCTTTGGCAGCCGTTCTTGCATGGTGCGCCAGCCAAACGTGTCGCAGCCGAAGTACGAGGAAACTTTCACTTGATCGAGACGGGAAATGCTCTCTGAGCGACTGATACTTGACATGGGCGGCGACTTTAACACGACTTTTTGGACCCGCCACAGGCGGCTTCACGATTGGGCTGGCGTTGCCCACTTCTTTTGCAAAAATGGTTAGCTATGAAACCAATAAATCATCAGAAGCATGGCTCAATCGGGCCATCCCGCCGATCCTTCCTGTACACCGTGGTCGCAGCCAGCGCGAGCGCGCTCATCCTGCCAGCGTGCTCAGAGTCAGAGCCAAAGGTCGAAATCATCGACGGCAAGCAGTTTTTCCCGCAGTCGGTGGCTTCGGGCGATCCCCGTCCCGACAGCGTCATTTTGTGGACCCGTGCCGTCCATCCCGCGTCCCCGACTGAGCCGTGTGAGGTCCGACTGCAAGTCGCCACTGATGACGGATTTCAATCGGTGATCCACAGCAGCCCGACCTTTCACGTCACCGCCGACAGTGACCACACCTTGCGCATCAAGGTCGTGGGCCTTCAGCCTCGGACCACCTACTACTATCGCTTCCTGGTTGGGCGCGACGACAACATGTATACATCGGCCAAGGGTCGGACCCGCACTGCGCCGACTGCCGACGATGACCAGCCGGTCAAGTTCGCGTTCTGGTCCTGCCAAGACTACGAGGGTCGCTACTACAACGCCTGGCAGCGGCTCAACCAGCTCGACGACAACCTCGATTTTGTGCTCGGGCTCGGCGACTACATCTACGAAAAAGTTCCGGCGACACCTGCGCCCGGCGCTCGCACCGTCAGCTTCAGCGAGCCAGCCGGTGCGATTGCCGTTGGACATCGGCTCGCTGCAGCGACACTGAGCCAGTACCGCGACCTCTACAAGCGCTATCGTTCCGACGCGGTGCTGCAAAAGGTCCACGAGCGCTACCCGATGATCGTGATGTGGGACGATCACGAGTATGCCAACGACTGTTACGGCGCGAGCAGCACCGACCAGGACGGCAAGACCTCGGAGCTCAGCGGCCCCCGTCGCAAGTCCTCGGAGCGTGCGTTTTTTGAGTACATGCCGATCGACGACGCCCCAGCGGCCTCAGGCAGCCTGTCGGTCGTCGAAGCGAACCTGTTTCCCAAAACGCGGCTGTTCCGTGATTTCCGGTTTGGCAAGCGACTGCACCTCATCCTCACCGACTACCGCAGCTTCCGGCCCGACCACCTGATTCCTGAGGAGGCCTATCCGGGCACCCTCGCGCTCGATCCGGTGGCGCTCAAGGCGCTCGGTGCCTATCCAGCGTTTGCAAACGACGACAACTTCGCAGCCATCGACATCGACGCGCCGCTGTATGCCCGGCAAAAACAGGTGCTCGTCCAAGCCGCCGTCGTCGGCTGCATAACCGCCGGACTGTCCCAAAGCGACGCGGAGCAAAGAGCGGCCGCATGGATCACCGGACGACTCGCCCTTCTGTACGTCAACGCTGTGCTCAAAGCGACCATGCAGACCGCGCTGCTTATCGCACCGGCCCCGGATATGGAGCGCGGCGTGGCCTGGCTGCACATGGGCAAACAGCAGCTCTTTTCATCGATGGGCTCACGGTATCTGGTCGTGCGACCGATGTTCGAGCTGTATGCGCTGTATCAGTGGCTGACGACCACGCAAGAGAGCGAAAACGTCTTCGGCAAAGACCAGCAGGAGTGGCTGCAAAAGACGCTGACCGATTCCAAATCGACGTTCCGCATCATCGGTAGCTCGGTGATGCCCACCGAGGGAGTGCTCGATCTAACGACCACGCCCGGGCTGCCTCCGAGCTTCAAGAACGTATTTCTCTACGGCACCGATGGCTGGGATGGTTTCCCGAACAAGCGCCAAGAACTCATCGACTTCCTCAAGTCAAACGCCATCACCAACACGATGTTTGTCTCGGGCGACATTCACGGTGGATTCGTGTCGCAGCTTGGCGGTGACATTGCGGTGTCACTAACGACTCCGGCCATCAGCTCGGGCACGCTGCAAGAATCGGTGCGCGACTCGGCGATTGCGCTTGGCTTTACCGTCGACACACCGGCTTATAGCAAAGTCGTCGCCAACCTCGATCAGACGCTGCGCGACAGCAATCCCGCGATAAACTTCACCGCCCCCGATCAGCACGGCTTTGTGATCGTCGAGGTCGGAGCCAGCGAAGTTCAGGCGACCTTCCATTTGATCGGTCAGACGGAGGTCAAGAGCGACTCGACGGGCCTCGACGCCACCACCTTGGCGACCAAGTTCACGACCCGCAAGTTCAAGATCGTCGGCGGCACCGTCACCGCCGTATAAGGCCCGCCGACTAGTCCTCTTCTTCTTCGACGTGCTTCTTGGCCGCGATGACCTTGTCCGCAAGCTGCTGCGGCATCTCTGCGTAGTGCGAGGTCGCAAGGCTGAAGCTGCCCCGCCCACCCGTTGCTGAACGCAAAAACGCCGAATAATCCAGCGTCTCGCTCATCGGTATCTGGGCCATCACGACCTGGTTTTTGCCCTGTGCTTCCATGCCGCCGATGTGGGCACGTCGGTTATTGAGATCACCGATGATCGCCCCCATGTAATCCTCGGGAATCGACACCTCGATCTTCATGTACGGCTCGAGCAACACCGGCTGCGACTGCTTGAAGGCGGCGAGGAAACCCTTGCTACCGGCCATTTCAAAGCTACGCGAGTCGCTGTCGACGTCGTGATACTTCCCGTCGAAGAGTCGCACTTTTACATCAGCAATTGGGTATCCAGCCAGGCCGCCTCGCGACATGCGCTCTTTGATGCCCTTTTCCACCGATGGAATGAACTGCCGAGGAATCGAACCTCCGACGATGGCATCTTCAAATATCAGGCCAGCCCCACGTGGTGCCGGCTCTAGATCGAGGAAGCAAACGCCGTACTGACCTTTGCCGCCGGTCTGCTTCTTGTGCTTGCCTTCGACGTTCTTGGCACGACCGCGAATGGTCTCTAGGTACGGAATGCGCGGCGGAGCCAAATCCACCTCGACGCCGGCCCGACGCAGCTTGTCGAGCGTCGCTTCGATGTGAACCGGTCCACAGCCACCGATCAGCGTTTCTTTGGTCGCGGCATCGTACTCAATCGAGAGCGCGAGATCCTCTTCGTGGAGGTCGTGCAGCTTCTGCGCCAGCTTCGCTTCGTCGGTCTTGCCCTTGATGTGAAGCGAATAACGAACCACCGGGGCCGGAATCTGCGGTGGCGCAAACTTCACCAGGTCTTTTTCGTCGGAGAATGTATCGCCGATGCGCGTCAGCTTCAGCTTCGCCAATCCAACGATGTCACCGGCATGCGCCTCCGGTACTCCCGTCCGCTTGCCGGGTGTAAAGACATACAGTTGACCGACGCGCTCGCCTTTGTCGTGGCTCGAATTCCAAATCGGAGAATCCGCCGTGATCTTGCCCGAGACAATTCGCACGAGCGCCAGCCTGCCAACGTCCGACGGAATGACCTTAAACACGAAGGCCGACAGCGGTTCGCTGCTCTTCGGTGAGCGCCGAACTTCACCGCCCGATTTGCCGATGCCAGTCCGAGTGCGCCCGAGCGAAGCGGCTGGCAACAGCGAAACCATCGCATCAAGCAGCGGCTGCACACCTCGATTCTGCGAGGCGGAGCCACAGAACACCGGGAAGAGCTTGCCCGCCGCAATCGCCCGCTGCAATCCGACTTGCAGTTCCTCATCCGTGAGAGTGCCCGCATCGAAGTAGATCGACATCAGCTCATCGTCTGAACCGGCCACTTCCTCGATGATCTTATTGCGTGCTTCGGTAACGGACGCGACCATCGCGCCCGGAACTTCTCCCACCAGGACATCGCGCCCGTCCTCGGAAAAGCGATAGGCCTTCTGGGTGACCAGATCAACCACGCCCTCGAAGCTGCCTTCCGATCCGATGGGCAGTTGTAAGGCCACCGCCGACGGCGACAGTACGCGCCGCACCTGATCGAGCACCGCGTCGAAGTCCGCCCGCTCGCGGTCCATCTTGTTCACGAACACAAAGCGCGGCATATGCAGGTTGTCCGCAGCTTCCCAGGTCTTCTCGGTGTAGACCTGCACGCCATCGGACGCTGACAGCACGCACAGCGCACAGTCCGCCGCGCCAAGAGCGATCATCGTGTCGACGATAAAGTCGCCCTGTCCGGAGGTATCGATCAGGTTGAGCTTGCTCTTTTGCCACTCGATCGCCGAGACGTGCGGATTGATCGTTCCTTTGCGCTTCTTTTCCTCGGGCTCCGAGTCAAGGTTCGAGGTCTCATCGTCGACGCGACCGAGCCGGGTGACCAGCTTGGCGTCGAACAAGATGGCCTCTCCCAGCGAAGTCTTTCCCGATCCACCATGCCCAATGACGACGACGTCCCGAATCTCTGCTTCGCTGTAATTGCGCATCGAAAGAAGCCTCCTAACCAAGCTGTGCTGTCGGTAGACAAGGTTGGTTGCTCCGTCGCCACAAGGTCAAGCGACCCAGCCGCTGCCAAGCCTTGCCAAAGAGGCGCGCATTTTACCTTCTCAAACGAGGAGCGATAGCGCTTTTTGAGCGAGTAAATAGGATCTTACGGCAGCGACGGGACCGTTGTGATTGGAGTCGACGGATTGCGTCGTTTGGCGACGTACAGCTCCATGTTGCGCACCGCTTGCCGAGGCTTGCCGCTCACCATCTGCGTCCTGGCCAGGTAGTAATACGCGCCAGGATGTCGATCCATATACGCTTCGTCGTCGGAAAGCTCCGCCAGGTGATCGAGCGCTTCGGGCGACAGCTCGGCCTTATACAGCAGGTAACCGAGCAGCAGCCTCACATTGGGCCCAATCTGATCGATCCA
>CALLYL010000801.1 GCA_937859535.1 uncultured Myxococcales bacterium | reverse complement strand
CTGCTCCGTTCACGCCATTTCCCCCGTTTAGAGCTGTCGCGAAAATACAGTTGGTGGTCTCGGCCCCTCCGGCCCCTCCGGAGCCAGCGTTACCGACCCCGGCTCCACCGGATCCACCGGCCACAGAGGAACCCGTTCCTCCCGTTCCTCCAGTACGAGAACAAACGGAGCTTCCCCCGGCCCCACCGAGCGTTGGTCCGGCTGCGCCCATGATGCCAGCGGTACCGTTCCCGCCATTGCCACCGGATGCACCCGCCGTTCCCGCAGCTCCGGCTGCACCAGCGGCACCATCACCTGCGCCGATCTGATCGTATCGCAAGAACACTGGCCCCACACTATTTGATACGAAGACGCCGTAAGAGGACTGTCCTGCACTCCCGGTCGTTGATTCTAGGGTCAAGAACTCAACGTGGGTTTCTGCGGCGATGCCCATGGCAGAGACAGCGGTTCCCGGAGCTTGAATTCGGGACACGTTGGCAGCGGAGCGTTGCCACCCCATGGCTTGATCAAAGCCGCCGTAGAGATTGATACCGCTCACCAGAGTGACCGACTCTGCGTAGGTTCCCTTGGATGCGTAGACGCTGGTCTTGCTCTGCGCCGTTGCCAGTGCAATCGCTTTGGCGATCGTCTTCACCGGATTTTTCGCCGTTCCGGCATTGGCATCGTCGCCCATGGGAGACACAAAAATCGCGGTCGACGCATCCCCATCGATGCCATCGCAGTTGGTGTCGAGGAACATCGGATCGGGAACGTCCGGATTCGCAGCGGGCACACAGGTTAGATCCGGCGGGAGAGGCGCGAGGTCTGGGGTTCCGGAGTCGGCACCCATCCCATCTCCGGTGCCGCCACCATCTCCATTCATGGCTGCATCTGCCATCGCCGCGTCGTCCATGGGACTGATGCTCGCATCGCCGGAGCCGTTCCCATCTGTGCCGCTGCTGCCCAAGGTGCCGCAGGCGACGAGGACTCCTGTTGCAAGCAGACTGCTGATGCAGATCGCTCCGCTGATGGAGCCCCATACGCCACGTAGCGCCGATCGCTTGGACCAAACACTCATAGACAGACCTCCCCCCAAGATGTTCTACAGATCGAGTTATCGTACCATCAAGCGGAAGGGGTGCGACCGGGCCGTTGCCTTCCCAAAGGGATGTCCGCTCTTCCTAATATGGAGAACGGACTCTTGAGTCGGCCCCCCTGTCGCTTCTCGTTCTGATCAAACAGGGAGTCCGTTTTCCTAGCGAAGCCCTACGACTTGCTACCGCCGCGACAGGAAGGTGACTCGTAGTTGGCCGTACTTGCTTGCCACTTCGAGGGGGCCACTGTCTTGAGCGTCAGCGCGTGAATCGCCAATTTCAGCTCCTCTGCCAGCGCCGCATTCACCAGCCGATGCTGATCGATCAGGCTCTTTCCCTCGAACTCCGGGGATACAACGATCACCTTAAAGTGACTCTCTGCACCGGGCCCCGAACTGTGCAGATGACTCTCGTTGATGACTTCTAGGTGGGTGGGGGTAAGAGTCGCACGTAGCTTCGACTCCACTCGCTCTGCCATAGACTGCTTCTGCATGCGAACCTTTTTACCTTAAAGACGCACGTAGGTGCGCACAACTTCCGCTTTTTATGGCACACTCGCGAGCCGTACGACTGTCCTTGAGGAGCCTGCTTCATGGAGGAATCCCGCTACTTTGAGCTAGACGCCAAACTGGAGTCCTTGCGAATTCGCAAGGCAGCAGAGGATCCAAGAGTCCTAGCGGCGTATAGCGACAAGGTCGACATCGGCTGGATCTACCACGACAACGCCCTTGAGGGTGTTGTTTTGACGTCCGGAGAGATTCGCGATGCCCTCGATCGCAAGATGATCTCGGACGTTAGCCTGGTGTCCCTGTACGAAGAGATTCGCAGCCACAAGGGTGCCATCGACTTCGTGCGCGAGCTTGCCAAAGAGCACTCCGCGCATAAGAAGAAGACTGGACTCATTACCGTGGAGCTCATCAAACAGCTTCACGAGCTGCTCACACCAGAGGACAAAGCCAAGGGGAATCCGTACCGCAAGGACAACCCCCTACATCGGTCCTACTTTCATGAGATTGCGCCCGCAGACAAGATCCCGATGCGGATGCGCAAGCTGTGTGAGTGGCTTGATGAGGAAGAGACAGAGAGCCTGCACCCCATCTCGCGGGCGGCAGGACTGCACTTCCGGCTGATGGCCATCTATCCGTGGACCAAAAACAGCGGCAAGGTGGCACGGCTCCTGATGAACCTTTTGCTCATCCGCGATGGCTACCCGCTGGGGATGATTCACTCGATGGAACGTCAGCGCTACTACGACAGCCTGCGGGCCGAAAACGGTCAGCTCAGCCAGCTCGTTACCGATGCGCTGATGAACTATGTGAACACCACCCTCCGTTTCCTGGAAGAGCTGGCCGAGCTGCGCCGCGCCGCCAGCTAACCCACAAAGAGGGCCGAGACCTCGGTCTGCCCTGCCCTCTTAGCGCCGCTCGATCATTTGCAGCATGGTCTGGCGGAGTCGCTGGTCGGCTTCCATATAGGCGGGAATCGCCAGCAGCTCTTGATGAACCACTGCCGAGGATCGCGTCTCTAGGTGGACGTCGCGAAGCTGCACCTGCCCCTGCTGGCTCCCGGTCGCGAGCAGCGTCCCATCCGGGCTAAACGTACACGCCGACAGCACATCGTTACGCCCCAGGTCATCAAGCTGCGCCAGTAGCTCGCCCTGCTGCCCATCCCAAATCCGCAGATCATCCCCGCACGAGGCAATCCGGCTGCCATCCGGGCTCATCGCGATCGCCGCGTACTCTTTGCTCGAGTGCTTGCTGAGCGCTGCAATCAGGCGACCGTCTTTGCCATCGCGCAGCCACGCCCGCTCCCCCGAGTCGAGCACCAGCAGCCGCGAGCCATCCCCAGCAAACAGCACCGATCGCACCTCGCCACTATGGCCCGTCATCGTTGCCACCACCTGCTGCTTCGCCGGATCATAGAGCCGGGCCGAGGTATCCGCCGAGCCGCTCGCAAACAGCTCACTCGACCGCGAAAACTGGAGTGCCCGCACCGCGCCCTGATGGCTCGGCAGGTCGTGGGGCGCAAACTTCGCCCGCACGTCGTACAGCATCAACTCGCCGCCCTTGCTCCCGGTCACCAGCCAGCGACCATCGGGACTAAACACCGCCACCGTGGGCTCGTCCTTCTGCTTTTGAAGCTCACCCAGCGACTCGGGCATCGGCGAGCCGTCCTTTCGGCGCCACACCGACGCTTTGCCGCTCTCCGGTATGCTCAGCAGGTACTCACCGTCATCGGTCACCGCCAGGATCTTGCCCAGCGCCAGATCGCCACCTTGAGTGAGCGTTTCCGCAAAGCCCTCACCGCCAAAATAACGGAGCAGACCGGGAATCCGCCCCGTACTGCCGACCCCACCGGGGGTGATCGTCAATAGCTCGGTCTTGCCATCGGGTCGCTTCAGCCAGCGCGCCTCCGACAGACCGCGACTCTTTAGCTCGGCCAGTCGATCCGACGACTTGAGATCCCACAGCGCCGCCGTGCCATCGCGACTGCCACTGAGCAGGCGCTGACCGTCTTGCGAAAACGACAGTGTCACCACTTCACTCAAATGACCTGCCAAGGGCTGGGGCAGCTCGCCGATCTGGCTACGAAACAGTCGAGCGCTGCCATCCCGGCTCCCGGTGAGCACGTACTGACCATCGGGACTGAAGCTGACCGCTCCGACGCGCTGGTGATGTCCACGCAGGACCAGCAGCGACTGACCACTGCGCCCGTCCCAGATCCGCACCGTGCCATCAGCCCCGGCCGTGACAATCCGCCTCCCAGTCGGAGAGAACGCGGTCGCCAGAACTGGACCCACGTGCCCGATGAGCTGGGCCCGCATGTGGCCGACGACCCGCTCCCACAGCTCGAGCACCCCGTTTTCGCTGAGCACCACCATCCGCCCGCCGTCTTTGGTCATCGCCAGCACCTGGCTACGTCGCGGATGACTCACCGGCGAAAACATCGACTCTCCGGTCGTCGCGTCCCACAGCCGCGCCGTGCCGTCCGCGCTGATCGTCATCACCGCCCGCCCCGATGCCAGCGTAAACGACGCCGAGTGGACCGTCCCGTCATGGCCTTCGAGCACCGCGATGAGCGCGCCCGTCTCCCCATGCCACAGCCGCGCCGTCCGGTCCGAGCTAGACGACACCAGTCGCTTGCCGTCCGGTGAAAACACAATGTCGCGCACCTGGTCGACATGCCCAGTCAGCGTCGCAACGGGTGCTCCGGTCTTGGCATCCCACAGCTTGACCGTACCCGGCGACGCCGTAGCGACCCGCTGACCACTCGGGTCAAGCAGCGCCGCAAAGATCGTCGCCTCGTGCCCATCGAGCTTGGCCAAGAGCTTACCGTCCGTGCCATCCCACAGCCGCGCCCCCCGCTGCGTCTCCGAGGCAAACAGCCCCAGCACCCGGGAACCGTCCGGTGACAGCGTGATCTGCGTGAGCGGACTTGGCGGTCCACTCGGGTCGGCAAGGGTCGCGATCGGCGTCTCCGTGCTGTTGCCATACAGCCGCGCCGTGCCCTCTTGGTCGAGCGTAACCAGCCGCTCGCCACCCGCCGACTGCCACGCACCAACCAGCGCGCCTTCGACTTTCTGTAACTTGCGGACCAGCTTGCCCTCGGGCACCGACCACAGCCGCGCCACCCCATCGGCGCTCGCCGTCAGCATCTGACTGCCCCTTGCCACAAAGCTGACCGAGGACACCTCGCCCTCGTGAGGCAGGATCGCCACCGTCTGCTTGAGCTTTTGCTGAAGGTGAGGAAGC
>CALLYL010000800.1 GCA_937859535.1 uncultured Myxococcales bacterium | reverse complement strand
CTGGCATTGCTTGCTGTGAAAGACCTGATCCTTGCGCTTGGGCAAGAAGCATTTTGAGCAGTAATGACAGGATCTCTGTTCTGGTGATGATTTTGACAATGGACACTCCGAACACTTCAGTAGGCAGTGAACGCCACGCAGCACAACCCGAAAACAAAGGAAAAGAAGACGCTTTTCATAGAAGGTGAGCAGCGTTGTTTGACGGGTTGCATTTGACACTGTGAACGCTTGGGAACCGCTGCAAATACTTTGGTTTTCGGGTTGTGGAAGCGGGCTCCACAAATACAAATGAGGCATGCCCGAAGAACTTGATGTTGTGAACGGATTCCCACCCCTGCCAACTGATCCAGTTCAGAGAGCGGAGGCATTTCGGACGCTCTATGAGCAAGATCCCGTAGCGGCCCTTAATGCAATGCACTCCGAGGAGCTCGCAAAGCATAGAGCCGAGCTGTTCGAAGCGACCAAGCGTCACTGCGATCACATGATCGCGATGGCGGAGCTGAAGAAAAAAGAGACAGAGGAGCTGTGGGAGAAGCGCAAGAAGGACCATGAGGATCTTGGGCTGATCTTTGCTGCCCAGGAAGAGTCGGCGTACGCAAGCGCGAAGTCAGCGCTTGGTGCGAAGGCCGAAGTATTCCAGCTCTTGAGAGCACCCGTGAAGCAACCAAAGACCGGCGGAGAGCTGGCTCTGAAGGGGTTCAAGCAGGTACTCGACAAGATCGAAAACCAGCTCGACAAGCACCCTCAGCTTCTGGGTGGCTTTACAAAGTTGCTCGCGGAAGCAGCAGCGACGACCGATGAAGAACAGAGGCCGGCGGAGAATGCTGCTGATGCCACAACCTCTGAAACGACCGTTGGTAGCATCTCTCTACAGAACCTATGCGAACGACTGAACGCTCTCTCTGATGATTTGCTCAAAGGACGAAAGCCCGAGGAGCTGTCATTGGAGGAAGCTGTTTCGCTGGTATCAGCCAATGCCACGCGATCCTCATGAGGTTTTGGGTATTCCTAAGGGAGCGACAGCGGAACAGGTGCGAGCAGCCTATAAGCGCCGCGCACTTGACCTGCATCCCGACCGCGTTCCAGGTCGCAAAGCAGAGTGGTTGGAACTTCAACAAGCGTACCAGCGGCTGACCAAAGGTGAACCCGAACAGTCGCGTATTGAGTCGGATCAGTTCGTAGTGGATATGGCCACCAAGATCGAGCCAGCGCTACAGGATGCTGTGAACTTTGGAGCGTCCTACGCAGCGGAGAGACTCGGGAAAATTGGTGGCGGAAGTTGGTTCAAGAACTGTGTTCAAGCAGTCGGAAAGGTGGTCATCAGTGAAAGCCAGGAGTGGCTACACGGGGCCGTCTCGGAAGGGGTTCGACGTGCAAGAAAAACCGATTGAACAAAGGGTAAGGCTGTCGGAAGTCGAAGCGGAATTCCTAGAAGAAATTCGCAGTCGACGCTCGCTTCGGAATGCCTCGGAAGCCCTGAGATACTGTATCTCGGTGACGCAAAAGTCGGAGACCAGAAAGCGGCAGTATCAGCGACGGCAGAAGTCATACCAATAAGCGGCACCGCGTAGACTCAATGCCGGAAGGCGGCCAGCCTTGCAGGAAATCTCAAGAGAGACTTCTACAAGGACACCGCCAGATGAAAGAACAAGCGATCGTTAAGCAGTTCGAAGGCATGACGCCTTCACAGAGAGCGGCGGCAGAAGCAGCGGCACGGCGTGCAGGACAGCATGCGGTAGCACTGACCAAGGAAAAGTATCCTCATCTCGCGGACAACTCGGTAAACGTCGCGGAAAAAGTCGGCGGTGGAGTCCTTGGCTGGGGTGTTGAACTTGGTGTTCGTGCGTTGGTCGACAAGCTAGGCCAACCCGCTGCCGATGGGACTGTGAACACCTTCGGCAAGAACAAAGACCTGTGGAAGGGCGGAATCTCGATGGCGATCAGCGCGGCGACCATTACCGCGAACGTAGCCATGACGGGAAGTACAGAGTCTTCCATCGGTCGTCGACTCGCAACGACTGCCGGAGTGGTCACCGGTGCCTTCGGGTTCGATCGCATCGCCAAAGCCTACTTGAAGCTGCCCAGCTAGGACCAAATAGCCATGAGTAGCTTCCCAGACAATCGCCTAGAGCGTATCGAGCTCGCGTTATCCAAAGCAGTCAAGCTACTGCCTGCGGATGCGCGTACCAAGCTCGCTGCGCTTGCAGACCCGGAGACCATCTTCGGGTTTGCAGTAGTGCTGGGAGTCTGGGGAGGGCTACAGCTCACGCCGCTCGGTCCGGTGGCCGACGCTGTCTTAGCAGCCTATGGAACGTTGGAACTTGGTGCGGATGGGCTAGAGCTTATCCGTGCGGGCATTGAAGCCAGCGAAGCGAGCAGTGAGGCAGCACTCGACAAAGCAGCGCAGCGCCTAAGCAAAGCGCTTGTGTCGGTCGGTGTGGACTTGATTGCAGGGGCCATCGCAAACCCCCTGTTCAAGCAGATCAAGAACATTGCGAAGGGTCTTCGTTCCACGCTGAAGGCCGCCAAGATTGAGCGAGCAGCACCGGCTCTGCCTGGAGTGGTGACAACGGCTGCCGCTGGAGTGGGCGCAGTCAATGCAGCTCCGAAGGTTGGTTCCGCAGCCACTACCTTTCTAAAAGTAGCGATACCTTCGGCGGGTCTGCTGCTGCTGCTTGCGGTCCTGCTTGGCAAGGGTCCGAACCGAAAGGGGCGGTCATGATCGATGCAGAGGCAGTTCGGAAGCTCTTCGATGAGAACATCGATGACCACCGGAAATACTACAAGCTGGGATTTGAGTATTGGCATCGGGGAGAGGGATCGACGCTGCCAGCCTCTCTGTCTGCGGTGCCAAAAATTCTGCAAGACCTTGCAGAGCTTGGCTATCAGGACGCAGCGAAGGGAAGGAAACCTCCCTTCAAAATCGACCTGCCCAAAAAGTATTTTGAGGAGCCGACTCCCCAGCAACTACCGGCACCGAGTCCTGTGACTCCAGTTTCAAGTGGGAGCGCGCCAACGCCTGCTTCCACTCCGAATACGACTCCCAAGCCGAAGGATGCAGAAGTACCGAAGCCCAAGGCAGAGGAAGAGTTCCTCCCCCCCACTGATCAGGCGAAATACTGGTACCTGAGAGGTTTTGAGGGGGACTCGGTCAAGCCTCCAGCAGAGTTTCTCAAGTGGTACCGGTCCGGCCTGAAGGACCGTGAGTCGCGATTGCCAGCTCGAGTGGTGGCACCGACACCTCAGACAGTACCACCTGCACCTGGTGGTTCTGATCTGACGATGCCGCTGCTGGGCCTTGGCGGATTGCTAGCGATCGGGTTGGGACTTTCGCTGATGAGACGTCGCAAACGGAGTCGAAACTAATGGCCTACGAACCTGAGGACCGTGACGCGGCGGTGATTGGTCGTGACGACCTTCAATTTGAAGGAGAGGACGTAGATTTCCCGACGTCATCCGATCAGTATGACGACAAGAGCCCCACGGCCAAACATACCGACTTCGACCTGTCGAGGGGAACGCAGACAGTTGATGGCGTGAAGTTCGATGTCGGCTCGATCTTCAAGGGAACCACTGACGCAGTCACTGCAACGGCAAAAGCTGTTGCAGAAGTGAGCAAAGCGAAAGCGGCCAGCCCGGATGCTGCATCAAAGACAGAAGCCACTCCAAAGGCAGACACCAAGCCGAGCAGCTCGCCACCTGCTCCAATCGTGAAACCTGCCAGTTCTGGTGGAACGTATGCAGTGGTTGGATTCGGAGTGTTGGCGACTGCCGCCTTGATGGCTGTGATTGCAGGACGGAAGCGCAAGCGGAGGACACTCTGATGGGATTCATTGGAACCGTTGAAGAGGTCTCCTACAACGAGGGCGTAGATGATGTGGTGCGAGTCCAAACCGGCGTTGGTGGACCACTGCATAACAGCGACACTCGAGACCGTTTTTGGTACGCGCTCGGGGAATCCCACCAATCACGAAGGCAAGCGCTCATTCCGTGGGCGTTGGTTGTCGCGACAGCCTTAACCCAACAGCAGCGAGACTGGTATCAAGAGGGCTTCGAGATTGGCCAGATCGTCAAAGCAGGAAAACTGCCAGGTCCAGCCAAGGGTCCGGTGGGAGATCCTGATTATGGTCGGTGGATTAACGCGGGTGTGAGCGATGGTCGACTCTACGACTTTCAGCGTTATGTCATCACCACAGAGGCACCAGCTCCACCGCCACCTCGTCCGCCAAGCTCTCCCGTTGTGGTCGTGCCGCCAGTTGGACCGGTACCGCCCTCCTACAGAGGTGCTCCGATCTATGAGGTCGCCGCGTATTTTGCGGGGAAACGGGTTCCTCTTGATCAGCTCTTGGCGGTATCGAACTTCACCGATCGGTTGCTTAAGAACCCCGTGGCGCGCCTGTTTTGGAAGTCGGCTCTGCGGTTTGACGTGCTCGGCGATGCACCAGGCGAAGAACGAGAAGGGTATCGACTGAGTGGACCGAGAGGTCCGGTTGCAAGGTATCTGGCGGTGATTCAGAGCCAGGCCAACCCACCTTTTCCCGTTGACCCTTCGTACTACGGGCTGCCGGCCTTTTTTGTAACTCGCGTCAAGGGCGGTGGACGACGAGGCGGAATCCGGTTCTTGAGTCGCAGAGAGCTTGAGGACTTGGGCATTGATCCAAACGCAGGATTTGAACCCCTGTACTGAACAAGAGGAGCTAGGAACCATGGCAAGAAGTTTTTCCCCAAGCGACATCGAGGAATCGGAAACCGCAGTAGCAGTCCGCCTTTCTGACGGGAGCACGCAGTATCTGAGCAAAACCGATGTCTACGAAATGATGCGCGGCG
>CALLYL010000799.1 GCA_937859535.1 uncultured Myxococcales bacterium | reverse complement strand
GCACTCCCTCGCTAGATAAAGCCCCCATCCTTCTCGACCCAGATGCCAGTTGCTTGCAAATAGAACGTGCCATGAGCGCCCCTCCGCATGGCTATGCTACGCAAAGGTGGTCCTCTTTTGCAAGTAACTTGCGTTTAGAAGCACAGCACAACCACCCGACAGAGGCCCACATTGGGTGCTCACGCACCTGACCGGGCGCTCACCGCAGCGTGGCAAACGCGAAGACAGAACCCAAGACGTTACATGGGCGCAAAGCGAACTACACCGGAAGGAGAGAGCAGCGGAGGCGGTTAGCGATCCTCGACCGAGACGCCTTCTTTTCCTTCAGCCGCGAGGAACTGCTCTTTGTCACCACCTTTGCCCCCGATCGACAGGTGGAGATCGATGATCGCATCCCGAACGCGCTTCATCAGCAAGTCCCGATCATTCTTGGTCAGCCCAGCCGTGGGAATCGGATCTCCCATCACGATGTCAACTTTGCCGGGCCTAACAAACGGACTCCCAGATAGCAGGATGTTGATGCTGCCGTTGATGGCCACCGGAACAATCGGGACGCCGGCCTGTAGCGCGAACATAAACGGCCCTTTCTTAAAGGGCAGAACATAGCCGTCTTTGGACCGTGTGCCTTCGGGATAGACCAGGATGGGAATCCCGCTGCGGATCTTTTCGCAAGCGTCCGCGAGACTCTGTAGCGCCTGCTCACGATTGCGACGGTCGACGAAAATCATCCCGGTCACGGTCATATACCAACCCAAAAACGGAATCGATTTGAGAATCTTTTTGGCGATGAACCGCAGGTTGACCGGCACATGGATGAACGCGCAGACGATGTCGAACATCGACTGGTGATTCATCATGAAAATATAGGGTTTACCGGGCTCTGGAACAAACCCGGGATGTTCCGTGAGATCGCAACCCGAGATGACGGCTGCACCGGGACTCCAGAAGCGACGAGCCCAGGATAGTGGAGTATGTGGATCCTTGCGGAACACCAATCCATAGAGGATGGCCGATGACATCCAAAAGAGGGACCAGGGCGCAAAGCCAACCCACTTGAGCACATCAATAAGGTCTCGGTCTATCCGACGCATGAATGCCCATCTTACGAAACTCAAATTTTGCGGATCAAGAGATACCTTTAGGGATTCACCGAACGCGTCGAAGGTTCGGCTTCTGTAACGGAGCCCGCGCTCAGCACAGCGACGATTTGAGCGGCAGTCGGACGCAGAGTCGGATTCACCTCAAGGCACCGCTCGACGAGCGATGCGATCGCAACCGGCACATTGGGATTGAGCTGGAGCAGCGGCATAAACCAGCTTTTTCCAGGCTTAAATCGAAGCAGCATCGGTGGATTCTCCGAAGGCCGTCGCCCCGCCAACAGCTCATAGGCAATCACCCCAAAACAGAAGATGTCCGAGGACGGCTTGGCCAGCTTCGCGCCATGAGCCAGCTCCGGTGCCATATACAAGGGAGTGCCCATGATCACCCCGGTCTGGGTGAGCGAATGTCCCTTTTGGGCAGAGGGCGAGCGATCCACTCCGGGCAGACTCCCGGTTGAGGCACCGCTGGAGTCCTCTTCGAAAGGAGTGCTGGCCCGAGTGTCGTCCACCGTTTCGAGAAAGGCGGAGACCGGAAGACGACGAGGTGAGCTCTCTGCTCCAGGCTGCTCCGGTTCATGCTGAGGCTCTGCTTGCGCGGACACCAGTGCCGAAACACCAAAGTCCACCAGCTTCACCTGCGGTCCGCCATCCTTTCCAAAAGCCACCAAGATGTTGGCTGGTTGATGGTCTGTGTGTCAGTTCTCGTCGAAAAATTGCTGCTTTGAATCCTCGTTGGGAAGTGTGTAGGAAAGCGCGATGTCGCTTGATGGTCGACAGGAATGGTCGCATTCCTACATCGATCCATTGCCGCTTCTGCCATCCTGGGTCGCACGTCTCGTGACAATTTACACGCTTAGGTGCCTCCGAAAGTCTAGCGGAGACTCAGACGCCCGGTGCTCTGACACTCCCCCATACCAGGACTCAGTACGCCGTCCAGCACTATGCCGCTGTCGAGACTGTTGAGGCGAATCCGCCCCACGGCCCCACCGCCACCAGCACCACCGTCCCTTGGCATACCGCTCGATGCGGAACCATTGGGCATACTGCCGGCCCCGCCCGATCCGCCAGAACACGTGCCCATACCACCGGCCGCCAGAGTCGATGAAAGCTGTCCTGGCTGTCCATTGTTGGTCTTCATCATTTCGTTGTAGCCACCAGCACCACCGCCGCCGTTTGCGGCAAGAACAGCCCCCGCTCCGATCGAGATGCTCGGGGCCTCGATCAGAATCGCCCCACCGCTGCCGCCGCCGCCGCCGCCGTCATTATAATTGGTGTCTTGATCGGATTGGCCACCTCCACCACCGACCTGAATTCCGCTCGGTGTGTCAGCCGATGAGCGGATCGAAACCAGGGACTGGGACACGATCTGAATCGCGCCACCGCCACCGCCGCCACGTTGCCCAGGGTCGATCATCGACTTTCCGATCCCTCCGGAACCACCACCACTACCACCGCACAGCGGAACGAGCGAAGGGGGTAGGTAAGCCGGTCCGCCGTTCCCGCCAAGGTACATGTCGATGCCCGCGTCACCGCCCTTCCCTCCGATGCCACAAGCGCCGCCGCCACCACCGCCCGCTTCCTCACCAACTCCGCTCCCGCCACCGAAACCAAACTTCCCCCCGCCGGGTCCACTTCCTTGCAGCGTGGTCCGATGCAGAGAGCCGCCAACGAATCCGCCCGGACCGGCGCAGCTTGGGTCACTGCATTCGCTCAATCCGCCTCGTAGATCGAGGAGACCTTCTATCTCGATCGGTCCCGATGAGAGGAGGGCTGCGGCCCGCGATCCGGTAAACCGCACCCGCACTCCTTCGGGAATGTTGATCTGCTTAAAACCAAATACTCCGATGCCCACCTTCCATCCAGCGCCGCAGTCGACTTCAGCGGTTTGGTGATAACTCACCTCCGAAAGTTGCTGCTTGGAAACAGCGGTAGTCACCGTCCCAAGGTCGGTGTCGATCAGCAGATCCTCGGTGGGATTGAGCTTGGCTTGGGCTTCCCCAAACCAACTTGGGTCGATGCCATTAGAAGGAAGCACATCGTAGCGGCACTGTGAGCGGTTGAAGTCACAGGGCTCTAGGTAGGGACGCCACAGTGATTCACAACCAGGCACGAGCGCGACAACCAAGATGCACCAACGCCACAGGCTCCCTTGCGGCCTTCGTACGGAGCGACTTCGACCCCGGCCAAACGCGGCCACCGAAGTCGGTCTTCGCTCGGGCGCGCAAGCGGCCCGCACGCTATCTCCCAATTCACCTAACCCTGCGACTATGTTCACCGAATGCACCTCCACGCGCTCCGTGCGCGAGCTGTGCTGCGATCGACGATCTTTCTTCGCCAGAATCGGCAGGCTGTATCCAATTCATCTTATCAAGGATGACGAATCGTCAGCGTGACAGACGGCATTGGTTCGACTTTCACTGGCTGTTCAAGCAAAGAGCCTGCCCTCTCTCCACCCAATCCAGCCGCGACAAATGGAACCACAGCTCCGTTCAAAATATCATTCGACTCCTAAACACCCACATTGGCGACACGGGTACGCTTTGGGTTGTGATGCACCGCAGGCGACTTTGTCCACACATTCGAACGGACTGCTGCCAGCTCTCCCCCCTCGACCTCGGTTCCTATAGGTACAACAACAGCGCCTGGGAAAAGCTAGCAGATTCCCGATGATGGTGGCAGGATACCTCGCCATGCTTGTCCTGAGTGGTCCTCCTGGAGTCGGCAAAACAACGATTGGTCAGCTCTGCGCCGAGCGGCTGGGGATTCCGTTTGTCGACTCCGATCAGGAGATCGCGAAGGAGGCCGGATCCTCTGTGGCAGAGCTGCTGGAGCGCGAGGGCGAAGCCGCTCTTCGTACGCGTGAACATAAACTGATCGCAGCGCTTGATAGTGAGCCTCGCGTGCTGGCGGTAGGCGGCGGACTGATCACGGTCGACAAGACCCGTCAACTGCTCAAACAAAGCGCACTCCTCAT
The DNA here is from genome assembly GCA_937859535.1 of uncultured Myxococcales bacterium. Classification (GTDB taxonomy): domain Bacteria; phylum Myxococcota_A; class Polyangia; order Palsa-1104; family JAEUJZ01; genus JAEUKA01. The sequence continues at coordinate 753 of CALLYL010000799.1, read as the reverse complement.
TGGACTCGATGCCTCTGTGGCGGTTCTGTGTTCGCGGTTGGCACACAGCGGAATACTTCGCCCGCTGCTACAACCCGATCCACAGTCCGCGCTGCCGAGGCTCCTCGCTGAACGTGAGTCCGCCTACCGTGATGTCCATGTCCGGCTGTCGATCGATACATTGTCCGCACAGCAAGTCGCAGAGACCATCTGTCCACTGTATCGACAACTGTTTCCGAAACTTCATCTCCAAGCGAAGCAGAGCCATGACAGCCAGCGGCAGGTATTCGGCGATAGCGAAGTCTTCTTCACCGATGAGCTGCCCGATCCCTCGTCGCTTGGAACAGAGTGCCTGCTGATTCATGATGAGATCCTGGAAACCGTAGGGGGAGGAGTTCTTCGGGAATGGCTTTCCCGATTCCCGGTTCGCTACGCTGTCCCTGCGGGAGAACCCCTCAAAGATCTGGCTGCGTTTCCACAGCACGTCGAACAGTTGCTCCAACTTGCCTCCCCACTCACCGCATCACGGCTATCTGTGATAGCCATGGGTGGTGGATCGGTAGGTGACTTTGCCGGGTTCTTTGCCAGCGTCTTCAAGCGCGGGGTCTCGCTCGTTCAGATTCCGTCCACCTGGCTCGCAGCGATCGACTCTGCCCACGGCGGCAAAAATGCGCTGAACGTTGGGAAGATGAAGAATCAGATCGGGACGATTGCGTTTGCCCGCCGGATCTTCTTGTCCCGTGCCTTGTTAGAGATTCAGCCCAAGGAACGTGC
>CALLYL010000798.1 GCA_937859535.1 uncultured Myxococcales bacterium | reverse complement strand
CAATGACGACTCAGCTCGCTACGATGAGCGGCTCAGCAATCGGCTACGGACAACACAGCACCCCGGTGTTTGCATCGGTGTTGGTCTGTGCGTCCACTTGAAAAGCGGTCATGTTGCAGACGATTCCGCTTGAGCTGCACAAGTGACACTGCGTGTGACCCCTACATGGATTGGGTGCGGGCTCTGAGCGGAGCGGGCCGGATCGTATGCCACAGCCAATCAGCATCGACACTGGACCCGTTGTAGCGCATTTGGCATCAACACTGGTGGCACCTTGACCAAGGACGCCTACCAATCCATTTGGTGCAGAGTCGCATTCTTGCTTGGTGACTAAACCCGTAATGTCTGTGCAAAGCTTTCCGTTCGTACAAAGGCTTGATGCAGGCTTGGCTGGCGAAAACGTCCCGAGACAAGCCCAGACACCTTTTGTGCCAATCGGATAACCGCTGCCGGCGCATCGCGAAGTCGTCATATCAAGGCTTGTGGCAAGGTCCATCCCTGCATCGAGCGGTGCTGGAACGTCTTCTTGGCACACCTTGTTCTGGCAAGATTGCCCAGGGGGACAGCCGTGTGACTCGTCACAGGGAAATCGACGGTTCCCCGGATCGGTCGAAAAGCAGCCACCCAACAACAAAACGATCACAGCACACGCTCGACGCATTTAGGACTCCTTTGGTTTATCCGGCGAAGCAGGCGCGACTGGCACAGGCGGTGGGCAGCAAGCATCGAGACGCTGTTGCAGCTTCTCGACCTCCTCTGCCAGTCGTCGAGCCCCCAGGTCGGACGTTAGACGGCGGATTTCATCGGCTAGCTTGCCCATGGCTACACCCCTACCACGATCGCAAAGTCTCTGACCTGACCGGCAGCAAATGCCTGGCCGTACTGCATGCTGAAGCTCCCGGTCGTCACATTCGTCACGACAAGGCCATCGCTTCCAACGACAGCGGGAACGGACTGGTACGGCTTGGAGAACGTCACCGTTGCCAGTTCGGTGGAGGCGTTGACGCCCGCGCCGGAGGCGGTGACGCGAATCCGCATGGCTCGGTTGGTGAAAGTGGCTCCGCCGATCGGCGTTACTGAAGCAACGCCATTGGCGACGTTTACGTTGCTGATGATTGGCGTGCCAATGGACTGAAGCCCACTTTCAAACAATTGCTTCCAGGCCGAAGTCCACTCATTGCGGCTAAGGGTCAATCCAGAAATGACGGTAGACAGCGCACGGCTTGCGCTGAAGATCTGTGCCGTCACGCTTGGAGCAGGAGAGCCCGGCAGCGTGAAGCCCTCGATCCAGGCTCGATTTTCTTGGAACGCGAGTGCCAAGGCCAGGCGCGTCATCTCGCCCGCTTCGGTCAGCGCCCCATTGGGCAAGTAGTTGCCGACGCGGGGCGGATACTTGTAGTCGTTGATGGTGTCCTCGCCGATCACCGCTCGCGTATACGGGGTCGAAGTGGGAAGGATTTCTGGCACGGTGGTCTTGGGGTTGCTCAGCGCGAGCCCCACACCCACGTCCTGGGCAATCGCCAGCTTCGAGCGAATCATCGCGCCGTGATTGCAGCAGGCGCGCAGCTCGTTCTCCAAGTCCCGAAGGTCGAGCCGGTTGTTCCGCAGATCGCGGTCGGTATCGTCTTGCGCACGAACCCACAGCGGCAGTGCCACCGCCACGGCTCCGGCAATTACTTCTTTGGTGTTGCTCATCGTTTCGTGTCCTTTGGTGGTCGTTGCTATCGTCGGAAGTCGCGGCTCTTGTTGTCGTTTCGGCTCAGGAGCAGACCCAGGCCCAGACCCACGCCGCCCGCCATCAGCGAGCTGTTGCCAAACATGCTGTTGCTCGCGTTGTTGTTGCCATCCCACACCTCAGACACCACGCGCGCCACGCCTGCGCCGGTCTGAATATCCACGGCGAGAAGCTGATCCTCCAGCAGACGGGCCATCGCCAGCGTGGCATCTCGCTCAGCCTGGAAAGACTGCACGAGCGCCGGAACCAGCTCTGGGTACTTGACGGTGTACTGCCCGAGCGCTTCCTGCGTTCGCCGCTGCGCCTCGAGCGCTAACTCCAGCTCGTCGATGCGCTTGCGGATGGCTCGCCCGTTGTAGTAGGCCGCTGCCGCCTCGCCAATGCTTGCCCCGGTGCGCAGCATGCTGTTACCGCCGCTGCCCATGCCGCCGCCGCCAACCACGGGCACGTTCGCGACCTGCATCTGCTCGCGGAACGCCTTGTCGGCCTTGAGGAAGTCCGCTTCCGACGCGAACATGACCTCGACCGAGCCCATGCGCGCCCGGTAGCCGACCGTCTGAGCCTGTGGCGACGGATTGTACGGCACCATCGCCGTTTGGCTCGACTGCATGAATGGGTTGCTGGTTCCGTCGGGCACGCTGATGTTCATCGTGCCGTCCGGGTTTTGTCCTGTGACTCTTACCGTGATGTCCTTTGCCATGATTCCCCCCCCATTTTGGGTGTTAGTAGACAGCCTGGCGCCAGTCGCCAAAGAGCTGTAACAAGTACGAAGCATTGAGAACTTGTCCTCGCGATCCGTCCCACGCGAGAATTCCGCGATCCGGATCGAGCCCGTAGAACAGCGGGCTCTGGCTGACGAAGCTCGACCACCGACCGGGCGAGCCCGCCAGACCAAAACCTTCGCTCGGCGAGTCCGTCGCCATCACTCGATAACCAGCGTTCACGCCGAGAACGCGACCCGTCGCCCGATCAAAGTTGACCGCCGCCGTCAGCGGTGCGGGCCGACCGTTGAGCACGCCGAACACCTCGTAGGTCTTCATGCTCCCGCCTGTCGGCATTGGCGTCGGTGTCGTCGTCGGTGTCGGCATGGTCGGGTCCAGCGTGCTCCCGCCGCGCATACGGGCCAGCTCCTCGCGCAGCTTTTGCTCCTCCGCCGCGACCTTGGCCCGCTCCATCTCCGACTTGAGCTGTTCCATCCGCGCCTTGGACGCCGCCTTCCAGTCCTGAGTATCGGCCTTGGCGTCCTCGACTTTGCGCTCTCGGGCCAGCTTGGCGTCTTCTGCCGATTGCTCCCGCTCCCGCTGCTCGACTTCCAGCTCCTTCTGTCGCTGCATCTCGTCGAACTGGCCCCGGCTCGTGTTCTTAAACACAAGTCGAAACGGGTTATTGGCTTTTAGCTCGGCATTGACACCGGCTAGCCATTCGCGTCCGTCCTCATCATTGGTGATCTTGACGTACTCGACCATCCAATCTGGTCCAGCTCCCCAGCCATCGTGTTTGAGCGTTCCGGTCTTGATCCAGCCGAGGTCAGCCGTCTCGATCAGTCCGTGATTGATATCTCCCTTTTCCCAGTCTTGATTGGAATCGGGATCATTGATCTCAGTCTCTTTGAGCGATGCTTTGTCACCACTCAAAGAGATAAAGACGTTTGCATCTGTGCCAGCACCATTCACATATGCAGTCTTAGTCTCCCAGCGATATCGAGCCATCTATTTCCCCCTATTTGCCAGTGATCCGGCTACGGCTGCCCGCAGCAGCCACAACTGCTCAGCGCTCAGCCGCTCCATGTCTCGTTGCAGCTCGGCCATCGGCACAGCGCCCACTTGCGGCAGTGTGATTTCATCGGGTAGCTGTCCAAGCGCTGTGCGAAGCAGCGGGTCGTTATCCGCAATGCCTTGCAAGAGGCTCCCCTCAATGGTTGAGCGCTCCGCCGTCCCCAGCAGCCAGTACCGCGTAAACGCAAGCAGCCACGGCGGACTTGAGCCTGTGACGCGAATCGTACCGGACACCTGTTTGACCCGCTCCCCGAGCACCGTCTCCATCGGACCTGCGCTCACTCGAATGGTAGTGTCTGGCACGATCGGCCCAATCAGCCGCAGGCTGTCCCGAGAGCGTCCAGCCTCAAGAATCCGCGCTTCGTCTTGGCTCCAGTTTCGCGACACCAGCGAGCGCAGGAGGTTCGCCCGCTCGATCTCCTCTGCCGTCGGGGCAGGCGGAGGTGCCGGGCTCGGAAGCGGACGACCATCGCGCTCGAAGCGCTCGAGCCGCGACGGCTGTGACTGCGGAGGCACGAGTGGCGGCGTCTGCGGAACCACAATCGGCGCAGTCGCGATCGGCGTGACTGTGGGCTGCGTGGGAGCAGACGGCGGCGGTGGCGCTGCTGGACTCGCCTGTGCCAGTGGTGAAGTCGCTGGTGGCGCTGGGGCTCCGGTCTGCGAAAGACCGACGTTGCCAACGCCCAGACCACCCATCGCTTGATCCAAACCCGAGCCAAGCTGCTGCACGCCGGTCGCCCCCGCCGGACCGCCCGTTGCACCAGCGGCGACGGTTGCGACCCCAAGCACAACCTTGGCTGCTCCAATCCCTGCGTTTTTCCAGTCGATGTTTTCCGTGCCCATTACGCCCTCCTGGCCGGTAGCAGACGGAGCGGATCGACGGCTGCGCCAATTCCGCCACCTGTTGTCCGACGCCGGATTTCAAAGTGAAGATGTGGACGATTCCCGAGTCCGCTCGTATGCGCGTCGGCCACGGTTCCCAGATACAGCCCTTCGGTCGCCGTCTGTCCCGTGCTTACCGCACACTCACCCAAATGCAGATAGCGAAAGATGTATTCTTTGTTATCGTCGATTTCTACAAACAAACCAGCCGCCCGTGTTTCGGCTTTGCTGCTTTTCCGGCCATCTACAACAGCTATTATGATTCCGGCTGCTGCCGCCAAAATCGGCGTTCCCGCATTGCAGTGAATATCAACGCCGGAATGCGGTTGATTCTTGTGCGCTCTCTTCTTGAGCACGCTCTCGCCGGTATCAATGATCCAAAATGACGGAATCGGCCACATCATTTGCTTCCCCGTGATGCCACCAAAGCGACGGTCGCCCCGACCACAACGACCCCTCCGACAATCGCCACGGCGGGCAAAATCGACGAACCGCTAGGTCGCACAGGAGCGAGAGCCGCCGCAGTATCGACGGTTGCTTCCTTGAGTCGTTCCTTCGCTGCATCGCTGGCTTCCTTCGCCCGCTCGGTCAGCGCCGCCTTGTCCTTGGCCGCCTCCGCTTTCGACTTATCGGCCTTGGCCTCTTCAGTCGCAGGTTTGCTCTCGGTCTTCGGCTCGGCTTTCGCTTCTGAGCCCTTTTTGAAACCCTCGACTTCGGCAGGCGGCGGGATCTTGCTATTGATCTTGGCGCGCAGCGACCGGAACGTGCGATGCAGGATGACGACTTGCAGCATATCGGCCAAGCCACCTACGAACAGCTTGGCAAACACCGCACCCGCGACCTTCAAATCAGAATCGCTCTTGGCTTCGTAACAAAGAACGGCCCACTCCTTTCCGTTCTTGAATAGCTCCGTCAAGATTTCGTAACTCGAATACAGTCCCCACGCAACAAGAAGCGCATTGGCTGCTATGCCGATGGGACCAGAAGCCACCGTGCCAATCACCCAACCGGCAAACAAAATGCAGAGCGCCCACAGGTTCGCCGTGGTAAAGACGGACGCTGCCGTTTCCAGCGCTGCTCCCGTCAGGTGCTCTCGGGAGTAAGCGATAGACTTAGCCATTCGCTGCGCCGTCGAGATGATCGCGGTCTTGGCCTCTTCGATCGTCGCCACTAGCTCTTGCCAGCAAGGATTCTTGCCGCCTCCTCAGAGGTGTAGCGACGACGAAGCAGCGCGGCGACCAGCTCGTCCGTCGGCTCGGGCAGCGGGTAGGCTTCGAGCACGATCGTCTTGGCTTGTTCCCAGCCGGGCCACTGCGCCAGCGCGGTCAGTGAAGCGCCTTTGGATGCCAGCTCGACGAGGCGCTGGCGGGTCAGCACAGGGGTCTGTCCCAGTTCCAACATGCCGCTTGCAGCCACATCGGGCAGTCCGTCGATTTGGTCAAAGCGAGCAAAGAGAGGTTCCGCCTTCAATCCCGCGCTCGACAGTCGGAAGGTCGCCCCAATATCCCGATTGCGAAGCCACCAGGCAGACACCAGCACCGCCAAACACCAGAGCGTATCTGGTGGTAGCGCGAGAAGTCCATCTGCTGCACGCACAAGCGTGCGAGCCAATCGCTCTAACCGCTCCATCGGATTCCCCCTCTTGGCGTGGCAAACCACGCCGACTTGCCTACTTGGTGCCGCTGCCTTGGTTCGCTGCCAGCTTGGCCACTGCCGCATCGCGCTCCGCCGTCACTTGCTTGAGCGTCTTGGCGTCCACCTTGCCGTCATCCCAGCGAATGCGCAGCGCTCGCCACAGATTCGCGAAGCCAAGGTGCGTAAAGACGTTGGCAGCCTCAGAAGCGATTTCTCGACTGAGGCTTGGCAGCTTCTCTTTCGGGCGAGTCAATAGCTCCGTCAGATACACCGCAAGCCCCACCATCAAATGCGGTGCGCCTTGCAAGATATCCGAATTCTTCTTGAGCCACGAGTCCTTACCGCTCCAATCTCCAAGCGACCTTATCCCCCAATTGAGCATCTCGGTCGAAACCTGCGCAATGGCTCCGCCACCAAGATCCACTGCGACGCGATGAGTCTTAGTGGTCTGATCCTTGGCGCGTTCCTTCGCTTTCGATACAACTTGCTTCGCTCGCTCTCGGCGGTTCAGTGGCTTTCCCAGGTCTTGCTTGATGTGAACCAGCGCGGTCGCGCTTTCATTCAGATCCTGGATCATCTTTTCCATGACCGGACTCTCTCTCTTTGATGCCATTGCATTCCCCCCTTCGTTACTCACGATATGGATTCAGGTCTTCCCGGCTCGGTACATCCGTGCGCAGGGTCAAAAAATCAAGGAGCGCGTGCGTCTTCTGCGAAATCTCGTAGGGTGCAGTCTCAGCGCTCCAGTCCTGACGATTGCGGATCTCCACAAGCGCAAATCTCGCAACTGCCTCTGTCTTGAATGCGCGCAGCTCCGCCCCAGACGGCAAATGCACAAGCAAATACGGCGGTAGACTCTCTGAGTCTTCGCGAACCACAGCCAGCTCCGCAGACGCTTCGATTGGCTTTGTGCTCACGCGCTTGCCCATCCGCGAAGAGATGTAGCTCACAGTAATAGGCTTGAGATGGCCCCGAGGAAAGCGAATCCCCCACCACTGCTCTGTCGTGAGCGAAGTCGCCGTATACTGAAGCTCTGTTCGTTCTGTACTCGCATATCGGAAAAATGCAGTATAGGTGTCACGATCAAAGTCTGCGAGTGCCTCTGCGGTGACTCTTGGATCATTCGATTCGACGAGATCAAATCGCTCGTCCACACGAATCGGCACAAGAAAATCCAGCACTGAGTCCTGAACCGCTTGTACGATTTCCGGCCACCAGAACTTCCGCAGCCGACGCTTGTATTCAGCAGAAGCCCAGCGCAGACCGAGCTGCTCCCAGGTTCCCGTCACGCGGATGTTCTCTAGGATCGCAAGGATCTGTCCCTTCAGATCCTCCTGCGGAAACTGCGCGGCTTCTGCGCGCTCAGAAGGCAGATAGCCGCTGGCCAGAATCTCCGCCAGCTCGTGATCATTTGCGCCAGCGTTGTATTGATCTCGGACATTCCACGATGCAGAGCCAAACCGACGCCAGCCGTAGGTTGTGCCGCTTACTCGGCCCAGCTCAATCTGTCCACCGAGCGTCCAGTCTGGAATGATTGGCACGGTGTTGTTGTTGATATCGTGATCTAGCGTGATTTCTACCCCACGCGGAAGATGAAACAGCAGCCAGTTATATGGCCATATGTCACCTGGAACTCGGCCAATCCGACTGAGGAGTTGCCGCTGTTCTTCCAATAGAATCAGCCGCTTCTCCTCGTCATCGGTGCGCTTGATGGCGTTTTCGCGGCTCCAGAGGGATGTCACATCTTCCCAGCAGCGCTTGATGATTGCACTGCGACGACGACGTTCTTGCTGTTCGCGCAGCTCTCGGATTGATTCCTTGGCACTCTCTTCGTCTTGCGCCAAGAACAACACCATTTGCTCGCTATCCAGCTCATTGTCCGCCGCTGGGTTTGCCAGGTTGTTGTCAGCGGACTCGATGAGATCCGACATCCAGCGGAGCTTTCCCAAGATATACTCAAAACGAACCACATCCAGGGATTTACGTGCCAAGATAAACTTTATATCGACATTGCTCTGGAGATTGCCTTGACGTACTGCTCGACCATTGCGCTGCCGCAGCGTACTCGGCTCCCACGGAAGATCCAGGTGATACACAATGCAAGTTAGCCGATGCAGATCGATGCCTTCATAAGCGGCTTGATTTGCTATCACCACATCAAATTCCGCTTCGATCTCCTCAACCTCGACTGTGCCATCAGGAGCGATGACAGCCGGTACACCGTTAAACTTGTCTGAGATGGTCAGACGCTTCGCGGCGTCTTTGACCACATCGCCATTGATCACTGCGATGCGCTCTCTCGGAATGCCACCTTGCATAAGTAGCTCAACGAGCCAGCGATGCACAGCAATGTTGTCGCAGAATACGATTTGGCTACAGTTTCTGTTCTGTAGAATCAGCTCGACACACTTATCGAGCTTCGGCGAGTGAAAACGCTTCGCTGTCACTGCATTGGCGAAAGACCACTGCGTCTTGAGCTTGCGCTTCTTGGCCCACTTCTTCTTGGCAATCTCATATAGATCTATGGTCTGTCTCTGCCACTCCGCAACCACTTCCGGGTTGGATTCAAGCACTTGAATATACAGGCTGTCAGCGTTCTGTAATGTGATGTCCTTCCTGTCTACTCCAGCCATTTCAAGGAGCGCCAGCCGTCGGGACTTCTCTTCCGCTGGCAGATCTGGCGTCGCGAAGGGTACACGAGTAAACTGAGTTAGCTCGGGTGTGTCCGGGCCGTCGGCTAGCTCAGGATGAATCGTAACAAGTTGAAGTCGCGACAGCAGCGACAATGCGCGATTGCGTAAGGTATTGAGCTTTTTTCCGCCTTCGGCATGACCCATCTGCTTGAGCGTTGCGGTGTATCTTGCGGCCAACTTGTAATAGGTCTTTGCTTGCTCTTCATCCATATCGACAAGGAGCGTCTCGGTCTTGCTATCGGGAATCTTAAGACCCACTTCTTGTGCGGTCTTAAACTCAGAGTAGCGAAATACGATGTCGCGAAGCTCAAGCAAGTTGCGGAATCCGGCGACGACAGACTGTTCTTTCAATGACATGTCCGCTTGAACTACTTCGCGTCGCTCCAAATACAGATAGCGATCGATGTAGGCTTCTACGGTTGGAACACCAATGTCCGCCCAGGCTCGCTCGTTCACTAGGTTGATCAGTGTGAAGTATTCAATCGGTGAGTTTTTAGCAGGTGTCGCACTTAGTAGATACGTTCCACCTGGCGATCCTGTGCGTTGTGATAGATTATGACGATAGGCAGCCAGGTGATATCCGCGCTCGCTACCGCTCTGGATCGCACCCAAATACTTCGGAGTGCCGCCTTCGAGCTGGCCCACGGCCCAAATGTTCTTAAAGTTCTGGGCCTCATCGACGAGGATCATGTCGATGCCGATCTCTTCAAAGGTCAGCCCTTCGCCTTTTGTGGCCATATCAGCGGCCCACTGCTCCGTTGCTTCGGAAACCAAAGCCCGGTTGCGTTCGCTGAGTGAGCTGAGCTTTTCGACGATGGCGCGAAGCTTTTTTTCCTCCTCAAGCTGCTGACGTAGGAGATCTGCGGCTACCTGCTCTTTCAGCTTTTCGCGTGTCTCGTCATCAGCCTGTTCCCACGCATCTTCACCGACGATATCGGACGCTTTCTTATCGCTGACCTTCGGGGGCTGGGCATCCTTGCCGGTACGCTGACGCTCCGCCGCTCTGTCGATGATCTCGGTGAACTCGCGAGCCTTGAGCTGAACCTTTCGCGCCAGGATGGGCGTGCTCTGGGCAAAGTGCTTCCACGCCTCCAGACGCAAGCCAATGGTCGGAAAAAAGGAATAAGGGACAATCGCGACATCGTATTGACCGCTCTGGAAGCGACGCCACTTTTGTTCACGCTCCAGCTCGGTGTCGGGATTCGATACCCACACACCACTTCGATTGAGGCGACGGCTGGAACCGACCACCAATACGCGATAATCAGGAAGACAGCGAAGGATATCACGATACCATTTCCAGATCAGAGTATTTGGAACGACGACAATCGGCCTTCTGCATACTCCACGCTCGCGCTGAATGGCAAGCGTGGCAATGCCAGAGAAGGTCTTGCCAACCCCTGTGTCAAAAGCATTCAGGCCACCGTTGTATTGCACAA
>CALLYL010000797.1 GCA_937859535.1 uncultured Myxococcales bacterium | reverse complement strand
AGCCGGATAACGTCCTCATTGGAAAAGATGGACGACCTCGGGTGGTCGATTTTGGTTTGGCTCGAGTGGGCATGGACGAACTCCCAGAGTCCAGCGCATCAGAGGAACACGCCAAACTCCGGTCCATGGGCAGACTCTCGTTGGTGGGAGTCATCTCCGGCACTCCTGGCTATATGTCTCCCGAACAGTACCGGGGTGGAAACGTCGATACACGTAGCGATCAATGGAGTCTGTGCGCCTCTTTGTTCGAGGCCCTATACGGCTATTTACCCTTTTCAGGAGTGACGGTTCAGGAATACGCGGACAACGTCCAGGGACCACCGCGTCATCCGCCCAGAGACAGCGCCGTCCCCGAAGACATCCATCGGGTGCTCCTGCGTGGACTCAGTCTTGATCCAGAGAAGCGATTCCCTTCGATTGCGGAGCTACTGACGGCGCTCGACCAGGAACATCGCGAAGACTTGGCATCGGGAACCGTAGCGCGGCAACGATTCGTAAAACTGCTGGTGGCCGTTTCTTTCGGGCTCTATGTGATGGTCCAAATTCGCCAGTGGTATCGGCCCATCAACCATCGAGAAGCGCTGACTGCCTCGGCCATACTGATCTTGGCTGCGCTCGTGGGAGGACTTTGGGGCAGACAGACTGTACTCAGTCATCGCATCCATCGCCACGCATGGATTGTCCTTTTTGCAGTCCTGATACAGAACTGTCTCCAGCGCATTTTTTCGATGATTGTCGGCATTCCGATGTCCCAGATGGTGCCGTTCGAAATGATCGTGATTGCGGGGACGCTCACCGTCGGTACTGCCACCGTCTTTCGGAGATTTTTTGTGGCCGGGCCGATGACAGCGGTCTACTCCTTCATCGGCATCTTGGGCTTCATCCCTCCGCGCCTAAACACCATCGCCTACCTACTGCTGTTGGTGCTCTACTTTTACTACTGGAGTCGTGCAGCGCGAGAAGCGAAGGCTCGACACGCTGAGCATTCAGTGCGCGCATCGCGGGGCCACAAGCCACGCAGAAGCCCCTCGCGTCCCTCCGTACTTTCGACGACGCCTTCGCAAACTGACCGAATCACGAACGACGCGTCCTAAGCGGGATCCGTCGATCCTCTATGTCTACTTCTGTTCGCTGCGCTGCTGACGATACAGGTCGAGATCATTTCGCGCTCGCGCACCGATGTCATCCAACTGCTTTCGCCAGGTCTTCCTGTAGGGACGCAGGGTCTCGACTATCGCCTCGGCAATCGCGAGGTTGCGGAACCACTTATTGTTGGCCGGAACGATGTGCCAAGGTGCCCGCTGAGTGGCAGTCTTCCGCAGTGCGTCTGCGTAGGCCTCTTGATAGTCCTTCCACTTCTCCCGAGTCTTCCAGTCGCCAACATTGAGCTTCCACGCAGTCCGTTCGTCCTGCTCACGCTCAATAAGACGCTTTTTCTGTTCCTCTTTACTGATGTGCAGGAAGAACTTGAGCACGATGGTGTTGTGCTCCACCAGTAGCTCTTCAAAGTCACGGATGTGACCATACCGTTCGCGCCAAATCGACTCTGGACAGAGACTCTCAACCCGCACCACCAGCACATCTTCGTAGTGGGAACGGTTAAACAGAGTCCATTCTCCCCGTCGCGGAGCATGCTTGTGAACGCGCCACAGGAAGTCGTGTTCGTTCTCTTCCTTGGTAGGAACCCCAAACGACACTACGCTCACGCCACGCGGGTTTAGGAATCCGGCGACATTCTTGATGGCTCCGTCCTTACCTGAAGTGTCCATGCCTTGCAGCACAATCAGCACGGCATGATTCCGGGCCCCCCACAGCAAGTCCTGAAGCTCG
>CALLYL010000796.1 GCA_937859535.1 uncultured Myxococcales bacterium | reverse complement strand
CACCACTCGCAGTGTTATCGGCGGTACTTCGATCGTGGCTTCGCACCACTCGCAGTGTTATCGGCGGTACTTCGATCGTGGCTTCGCACCACTCGCAGGGTTCCGTCGGCTACTCGCAAAGTAGCGCGGGGTACTCGCAAAGTAGCGCGGGGTACTCGCAAAGTAGCGCGGGGTACTTGCGATCTGCACCAGATTGGGAGGCTAGTTGCTCGGTCTAAAATATTTTTTTAGCGACGGGGAGCGGTTGCGGGGACTTGTCGGCTCGCTACGCTTTTGCAGCGTTTTTACAACTGCTTGCAAAAGGAAACCGTCATGCCCAAGTCTGAAGCCAAGAACCCATCCGTGTTCGAGTTGCCGCTCGCCGAGCTAGAGCGTCGCGTCGAAAAAGTCCAGGCGCTGCTCAGTGAGGCCCAAGCGCTACTGCCGGGGCTGCGAACGCTGACCGAGGAGGATCGTCGGCACTCGAACGGTCGGCTGCGGGCTGGCGAGGGTGCGATTCTGGAACGAGTGCTCGATGCGGTGCGCGCCCAGCCGAGCTACTTTGTCTCGCTCGCCGACGAAGACGAAGGGCACGACCCGACCCGGCTCGAAGTGGAGCTGATCGCCGACCGCCTGGCTCGGCGCAACCTGCTCGCGCAGCTCCAAGGACAGTTTGCCGCCGTCGAACAGCCGCTGTCCGATACCGTACTCCACCTTGGCGAGCAGACGCGGACGGTGCTTTTGGCGGCGTATCGGATTGCGCGGACGCTGGCGCGGAGCGATCACAAGCTGCGGGATCTGATTGCGCCGGTGATCGACTACTACGGCAGCATGGTCCGTCGCCCAAAGGTGGGTGAGGACAAGCCCCATACGCCCTAGTTCTTTTGCTAAGGTTCGCATGTGCAAAGCTCGTCTAGCGGCTCACCAAGTGGTGCAATCGAAGTGACGTCTCCCCCGTGGCTCGCAGAGTTTTCGCGACGGCTTGGTGCCGAGAAGTTTTCGACCCGGCCGCAAGACCTGCACGCGTATCGTCGGGATATGTGGGCGCGCAGCCTGCTGGCCGTCGCGGCAGGTCAGCCCGCCGGGGTGCTGCCCGCAGCGGTGGTGTGGCCCAGCTCGACACAGGATCTGCAACTGCTTGTGGAGCTAGCAGGCCGCCATGATGTCAAGCTGACGCCCTATGGGGCAGGCTCTGGGGTCACAGGTGGCGCGGCCCCCGGCGCGGGCAGCCTGGTCGTCGACATGAAGCGGCTGCGCAAGTTCGAGCTGGACCGCGATCGTTTCACCGTGCGCTGCGGCGTCGGCTGGAACGGCTGGCACCTGGAGCAAGCTCTCGCCAAAAGCGGCCTCTCGGTCGGCCATTTCCCTTCGTCGATCATGTGCTCGACCGTGGGCGGCTGGCTGGCGACACGCGGCGCGGGTCAGATGTCGACCAAGTACGGCAAGATCGAGGACATGGTCTCGGCGCTGACCTGGGTGACGGGCCGAGGCGAGCGAATCGACCTCGACAGCGCTTCCGGCGGCATCGACTGGGTTCAACTGCTAGTGGGTAGCGAAGGCCGACTCGGGCTGATCAGCGAAGCGACCCTGGCTGTGCAAGCGGTCCCGCAAAAGCGCCTGCTGCGCGGGTACTGGTTTCCCGATGTGGCGGCGGGCTGTGCGGCGATTCAGCAGATCCTCCAGCGCGGGCTGCGACCGGCGGTGGTGAGACTCTACGACGAGCTAGATACCCTGCTCGCCGGGACGGGGCGTCATCCGCCAAGCCTCAATCAGCCGCTGTTATCGAACCTAAGTGGCACAGCGGGCCGGCTGCTTGGGCAGCTCTCGGGGTTGGTGGGCAAGTTCGAGGTCGGGCGCTCTCGACAACAGCTTGAGCTGTCGGATCTGCTCCAGCTACTGAAGCCCGATGCCGAGCGGGCCAAGCACCGGCTGGAGCGCTGGCTGGTTCAGACCGCGCTACTCAAGACCGAACCGGTCGGCCAGTTCCTCGACTCGCTCTTGTCGCGGCTCCACATCGGCTGTCTGCTCATCATCGGCTGCGAGGGCGAACCGACGACCACCGCGATGGAAGAACAGCTCGTTCGCGACGAAATATCACGACTCGGAGGCCGCGATCTGGGCCCGGAGCCGGGCGAGCACTGGCTGCGTCACCGCTACGACGTCAGCTTCAAGTGGCCCAGGGTGTTTGCCGCTGGAGCGATGGCCGACACGATGGAGTTTGCGGCGACCTGGGACCGTCTGCCCGCGCTCTATCAAAAGGTGCGGGCGGCGATCCTGCCGCATGCGCTGATCATGGCGCACTTTAGCCACGCCTATCCCGACGGCTGCTCGATCTACTTTACGTTCATGACGCGGGCGCTGTCGGCAGGAGAGCGGGATGACCACACGGCGGTCAGGCTGCAAGACGACCAGCGGCGCTACGACGAGATCTGGCAGGCCGCGATCCAAGCGGCGCTGTCGGCGGGAGCGACCATCGGCCACCATCACGGCGTCGGTCGGCTGCGGGCACCATTTCTGGTCGATGAGCAAGGCGAAGGCATGGCGGTGCTACGCACGCTGGCGAGCCACAGTGACCCGCACAGCATCCTGAATCCGGGGCGATTGTTTGTGGACGAGAGCCCCCTGTCGCCGAGTCCCACGCAGGTGACGCCGCCACGCGGGCTTGTGGTGAGCCATAACTCGCTGCTGATCACGGCACCGGCAGAGCTGCTCTTGGGTCAGATCGAGCGCCAGCTTCGCGAGCAAGGTCTGTCGCTGGGGGGACTGCCACCGTCCGCCTACGGAAGAACCCTGGGCGAAGCACTAACGTATCCGCAGCCGCTCGAAGCCTGCGTCTCATCAGGTCGACTGCACGACCGCCGGGTGCAGCTCTTTATCAAAAAGAGCGATGGTCGGGTGATGGCGATTCCGCCGCAGCCCGCGCCACGCCGATCCACCGGGCCGGATCTGGGTCAGGTGTTCGTCGGCGAGCTGCTCAAGGGCTCGGCGAAGATCGTGGGGGCGACGCTGCGGGTCGAACGTTACATGCCGATTCGTCCGGCGCTCACGCTCCGCTACGACGACTCGCTAACGGCCCTGCAAGCGATCTATCAAATTCGGCGCTGGCACGGGGGCAGTGGGGTGCACAGCGTGGTGCTTTTGTCACGGCCCCTCGTCGAATCGATTGCGACCGGTGGGGTGCTGCCGCCGGGTCGACTGCTGCTGCTCGTCGAAGGAGCGGGCCCGATTGCGCTGGCCCAAGAGTCGATGCGCGAACTGGCACATCGCCTGGGCGTTGCCGATGCCTGGTTACCGATTCCGGCGCTGCGTGATGTGCTCTCAGCCTCGATTGATGACCTGACGATGCGCTGGTCGAAGCTCGGACCGCTGTTCGAGCGGCGGCTTTGTGACGGAACCCTCGCCGAGCAAGCAGCGCTACTCGACCGATTGCCAGCGCGATTCCTCGTGGGTGGAGTCCATCGTCACGGCCTGTCGATTGCGAGCCCGGACGCACTCCCCGATTCCGACGCCACCTGTGCGTCTGTGCTCCCTGACCTCGCTTCCGCCCTTGGTGGTGCGCTCGCGCAAGCGAGTGTGGAGTAAGCCCATGCCCGATCTATCGACCTCACTCCAGCTCTGCTCGCTGTGCCCCAAGCTGTGCAGTCATGTCTGTCCGGTCTATCGGGCCTCGGCTTGTGAGACGCTGACGCCGCAGGCCAAGATGTCAAGCCTGCTCAGCCTGCGGTTGGCCGGTGCCGAGCATCAGGCGACCGAGGCCCAGGCGCTACCGCTGTATGCCTGTACCGGATGCGGGGCCTGCGCGACCGCGTGTCTGCACAAGATCGAGCCAGCCCAGCACCTCATCCGAGGTCGCACCACCGCCGAGCGAGCCGAAGTGGGTCATCCGGCGCTGCATGAGCTACCGGAGCGAGTGTTCCAGCGCGCCCAAGAAGCGTCGCGAGCCATCCTGCGTGACCCCATGCTGGCCGCCCGAGTCGCCCAGCCGGGAGAAATTGGACTGCTGCCTTCCTGTCTGCCACGGCGAGAGCACGGGGAAGGGCCGGTCGCCGAAGCCAAGCAGCTCCTTTCGGTTCTCGATCGGGTGCGTGAACATCGCTCCGACTTGCCGGGGTATGGACTGGTGACGGTGGGAAGTGCCGGTTACGCGCTCTACGCGGCCGGCCTGGAAGAGTCGTTCCGGCTGTATGCGGAGTCGCTGGCCCACAAGGTCGCGGGCCTATCCATGCTGGTTACGACATGCTCCGCATGTACGTATCTGTTGAAAGTGGTGTATCCGCAGCACGGTGTGCCGCTGGCACCCAAAGTGCTGCACCTGAGCGAGCTGCTCCTCCAGTACGCCAGCTCCCTGCCGATCCAGCGCAAGCTGCCCCGCGTCAGCTATCACTCGCCCTGTCACTTGTCGCGACGGCTCAAGATCGATGCCCCGCGCCAGCTCCTATCGCGCTTGGCCGAGCAAGTCGATGACATCTCGCCCTGCGGCGACGAGTCCTTGTGCTGCGGCGCGGGTGGTCTTCTGCCCAATACCGACCCGCAGCTTGCGGCCGCGATGGCACATGAAGCGATGGCTACAGTGGACGAGTCGATCCCCACCGTCAGCGGCTGCCCGACCTGCGGCTACCACCTCACCAAGAGCGGTCACCCGACCCGCGACCTGCTCGATCTGCTCGCCGAAGCGATGTAGCCCCCGACCGCCCTGCCCTGCGTCCGTCCCCCACCCGCAGCCCTCGCATCGCCCAGCAGGCCACCTGGAACCATGCCCGTAGAACGTGTGATTTTCCTAGGTCATTTCGTGGATATGTGTGTGCCAGATTGCTTAATACTCGTGTTACGATTATTGAGAACTCTTCCCTTTGGTCGGTTTACCCATGGCCCTTGCAACTACAACAACGTCGAAGCTCGGCCCCGAGCAGGCCCCGACGGCACGCATCGGAATGGTCCTCTCTGGCACCTATCGGCTCGACGCGTTCCTTGGCCAGGGCATGACCGGCCTGACCTATAACGCGTGGCATCTTCGTCAGAAACAGCCGTTCGCAGTCAAGCTCTTGCACCGTGAGCTGGCCCCCAGCCACGACCGCGTATCGAAGCTGCGCCAGGATCTGCGGGCACTCTCCGGCCTGCGTCGGTTTGGGTTTCTGCCGGTAGATCTGAGCTTTGCCCCTGATGGTTCACCGTTTCTCGCCGCTGAGCTGCTAGTCGGCGAGACGCTGCGGGTGCGGCTCCAGCGTGGACCACTACCGGTGCTCGCTGCGGGCATCGTCACGGCGGCGCTGGCACGGGCGCTCGCCGAGGCCCATAAGCAAAACGTCGTTCATGGCGATCTGCGCCCCGAAAACGTGATCCTCCCCAGCGAGGCAGGTCGCGAAATCGAAGCTGGTCAGCCGGTACTGCTCGACGCGGCACTGCATCATCTGCGCAAGCGGGCGATAGGCATCGATGAGTCGCT
Organism: uncultured Myxococcales bacterium; assembly: GCA_937859535.1. Taxonomy (GTDB): domain Bacteria; phylum Myxococcota_A; class Polyangia; order Palsa-1104; family JAEUJZ01; genus JAEUKA01. The sequence goes on along the minus strand of CALLYL010000796.1, from coordinate 7,951 downwards.
ACCACTCGGCAAGCTGGCGTATCTGGCCCCCGAACAGGCCAGCGGTGAGCAGCAGACAGCAGACAATGCCGGAGATGTCTTTGCCATCGGAGCGATCCTCTACGAGTGTTTGACCGGCAAGCAGGCGTTCGGTGGGCCGGAGCTGGAAGTGGTGCTGGAGCACCTGTCCTCGCCGCCGCCGGCGCTGCAGCTCCCTCGAGAACTCGGTGCCCCGCCGGGACTCTCGGAAGCTGTCGACGCAGTGATCCGCCGCGCCTGTGCCCGTGACCCCAGTGAACGATTCGAGTCGATGAGTGAGCTGCTCACGGCGCTTGGAGAGGCGTTCGACAAGTCAGGGCTGCCGCTGCCCCCGCCCGACGAACGAGTCCCGATCGATACGCTGCTCTCGCAAAACAAAGGGCTGCGCAAGCGGACGGTGGCGGTCAAACGGATCGCCCCCATTCCAACCGCACCGTCGGATGACGACGACGTAAGCGATCCATCACGAGTGCTGTCTGCGGCGGCGATGCCTTCGCCAGAGCCCGAATCAGCCGCCTCGTCACAGTCCAAGCCGAGTGGCAAGCGCAACACCGCCAAGCAACGGATCATCCGGCGGACGGTCAAAGCCCGCGATTTGTCACGGATGCTCGCTGAGGTCGAAGCGGGGAGACTGAGCCCGGACCAGGCGATGGCGATGTCCTCGGACGGCGATGATGAAGAGGAGCCAGAGAGCCGCAAGTCACAGCCGCTCACCGAGGAACAGCGACTGGCCGAAGAGGGTCGAGCGGCGGTGCTGGCTCGTGCCGAGGCTGCGAAGAAGAACCGCGAGGTCGAGGTACAGAAACGCGCCGAACGGGAGAGGACCGACGCCGCGCAGATGCAGAAGCGACTGCTCGAGCAGGCTCGTGCCGAAACGCTGGGCCGGATGCGTGCCGAATGGGAACAGAGTCAGCGCGGCAAGTCGGGTAAGGATGTCACCGACAGCGGCAAGCTTCCGAAGGACATGTTTGCGCCGCAGCAAACGGCGGCCGAGCAAAAAGAGCTGCTCGAAGAAGCGGAGCGACAGGCCAAACGCCTGGAGCTGGAGCGGCAGGAAGCCGAGCGACGAGCCGCTGAGGACGCCGAGCGCGCACGCAAGGAAAGTCAGGCGGTTGAAGAAGCACGTCTGGCCGCCGAGCGACTCCAGGCCGAGCTGCGGGAAAAAGAACTGCTAGAGGCCGAGCGCGCCGAGCGAGTCCGACAGAAGGCGGAGCGAGAAGCCGAAGCGCGCCGGAAAGCCGAAGAGGCCGAACAGCTCCGTCAAGAAAAGCAGGCAGAAGTTGAGGCAGCGCAGCGAGCGGCGGCTCAAGCGAAACAGCAGGCAGAGGAAGCGGCCAAGAAGGCCGCCGAGGCGCAAAGCGAAGCCGAGCCGGAAATCCTAGAAGACGAAATTGACGAGATTTTCGAGGAGACAAAGAAGCCGCCCCCTGTCCCCGAGTCTGTTCGTCGGGCAGCCGAAGCCGCTCGCAAGGCCCAGCAGGATGCCAGCGAGGCCGAAGCTGCCGCTCAAAAAGCCCAGCAAGACGCCGAAGCGATCAACCAAGCGGCCAGTGAAGCCAAGCAGGCTGCCGTTGCTGCCGAAGAGTCACGGATGCGTTCCGCCTCGGAGTTCGAGGAGATCATCCGTGCGGCCCAGGAAGCCCGTGATCGCGACGAAGCACTGGCAAAACAGATTCGTGAAGCCGAAGATCGTGCCCGTGCCGCGCAAGCTGCTCGCGCTGTTCACCTGGATCGGGCGACTCGTGCCACTCGCGCCCTGGCCGTCATCCAGCAGGTCCAGTACATCGCGCAAAACGAGCCGACGGTTTCCGATGACGACAGCAGCGCCCGGATCCAGGATCCGTCGAATCCCCCGCGCTCTGCCATCAGCGCCGCACCAAAGCCCAGCTTTTCGGACAGCACCGTCACCCCGGTCCGCAAGCCGAGCGCGATCAGCACGCCCGAACAGTCGAGTAGCTATGGGGCGCCGAAGTCAGCACCACCGCCACGCGATCCGAGCGGGGTGTTTTCGCCAGCGCAGCTCCCACCGCAAGCCATGCGCCCGGACATGATTGGGTCGTACACCAATCCGCAGATGGCACCGGCGGCAGCGATCCGACACGAGGCCAGCGGGCCTTATACCAACCCGCAGATGGCACCGGTCGGCCTGCGCCAAGACATGAGCGGCGTCTACACCAATCCCCAGATGGTGCCGGGGATCGTCTCGATGCAGTCGACCTCGATGCCGGTGCTGGTGACGCCGGTGCTCCAGCAACCGCACTCGCCACACGACTACACCCTGTCGCGTAGCCAGATGGCGACGGCTCTCGGCTTGACGGCGATCTTGTCGGGATTGATTGGATCGCTTGGCACGCTGCTTTTGCTACGCACCCAGCAGGGACAGAGCGGTCCACAGGCCATTCACACGACGGCGGGCCCCGACCCTCGGCAAAATCAGCCGCTGCCACCGCTTTCGGATACCAAGCCGACCTCGCCGACGAGCGATTTGGCCAAGTCCATCATTGTCGGCCAGAAACCTGAGTCGTTGCCTCCTGACTCGGTGCCGGTGATAAAGCCTGCGGTGCGCGACAGCAAGACGGCGTATCCGCCGCTGCGGCTTTTGACAGACCCAGCGACGATGCCTCCCAAGCAGAGCATGTGGACGCGACCCGCAGCACCAGCAGCCAGTCCAACCTCTACGGAGACCGGCGCGGCCAAGACCGGCGATGCCAAACCGCCGGTTGGTACCGATGGGAAACCGACCACGGGCGATGCCAAGTCGGCCACCGACGCCAAGCCGACCACCGATGCCAAGCCTCCGGCGACCGCTATCAAACCGACGCCGGACGTCAAGACACCACCAGCGGCCAAGCCAGTAAAAATCGACGACGGCCTCCGCAATCCATTCGCCATGTAAGCTGGCGCGACCGCTGATCACGACCTCACGGCGACCCGATAGACCGACAGCAAGAAGCAAGGACGCATCGGCGGGGCCGCCGTGCCGGCTTGGCGACTGTTTAGAGCGGCACCACCATCCGCCCGTCCTCGGAAGGCACGAGACGGATTTGACCGTCGGTGGACATCTTGTTCAATATCTCGGAAAGGTTGTCGATCGACACCCCCAGCTCCTCGGCGAGCTGCCACTCGGCCATCGAGCTGCGACCGTCCAGGATCGCCAGGATGCGGACTGGACTCAAGGTGTTGCCACTGCGCATCGGCACCGCCGCAATCCGCGCCTGCGTCGAGCGCCCGCCTCCCCGAGTCACCGGTACAGAGCCACCCGCCGTCTGAGCTACGGCTTTGGCTGCGCTCGGCTTGACCACGACCACGCCCATCGCTGCGGTACCACGCACCGGACGCGCTGTCGCCTTGGCCGAGCTGGCTGCCGGTTCACTGCCGCCAAACGGATTGTCTTCGGCCGCCATCGCCAACCACGATACCGATGGAGAATCAGCACTGGGAGCGGAACCCATCTCGGTTTTGGATGGTTCATCGATCGCCCCAAAGTCTGGGAAGCCGCCCTTTTCCCCCGCTGGGACCACGATCTGGCGGGTCGGCTCGAAATCGGTCGGAATGAGCGGCCCGGAGGTCTGCGGTAGTGGCTGGATCGGACGGGCTTTGATCGGCTTGGCTGACTCTGCAGCAATGCTCGGGGCGAGCTCGGCTCTAGCGGCCGCAATGGCATCGGCCAGCGGATCATTGTCGCTCGCCATATCGAGCCAGGCTCGGGAGGGAGACTCCGAACTCGGGGCAGGTTGTGGCGCGGGCTCGTCCGCAGGCTTGGCCGGAGCGGGCTTGGCGGGGGCAGGCTTGGCCGGGGCCGGAGCAGGCGAAGCCGTTGGCGCAGCCTTCGCCGCTGGGGTCACCTTCGCCGCAGTCGGAGCCGCTGTCTTGGTCGGTCCCGCCGATACTTTCAGGCTGCCGTCACGGGTCTTGGCGATCAACGCTTCGTCGGGGACACGCCGCACCGTATCGCCGGAGTCCGCCCGGCTGACCGGCGCAGCACTCTGCTTTGCAACCGCTGGGGCAGCCGGATTCTTGGCTGGTGCCGACGTCGATTTGACATCTCGCTGAGCCGCTGGACCAGACTTGTCGACGTGGGTCATCGAGCGCTGTTTGTCGACGGAGATACCTCCAGCTTGGGCTTGCGCCATCGCCTCGGCGAGTGCATCGCCGCTGGGGCTCATCGCTGGAATCGAGGCCTTCTGTTCAAGCGCAGGCTTGGCGGCAGCCGTCGGAGCAGCCGTGGGTTTGGCGAGCACCACAGGCTTGGCCGTATCGAGGGTCTTGGCCGTATTGACCGAATCCCCCTTCGCCGCCGCAGGTTTGGCGGCAACGACGCCCTTCGCTGCTGCGGCACCTTTCGCATCCGCCACCGGCTTGGCTGCCACGGCCGATGCTCCCGTCGCCACTCGTTCACTGTAGACCGATGCCAGACGACTGAGCGCCGCCCGAGGCGTGTCGACCTCGTGCAAAAAGCCGAGGTCTGACTCGCGCAAAGGAGCAAGGCCGCTCGTGACCGCTGCACCGCTCACCGACTGAAGACGCGCCGCGACCACCTCACGAAGTAGCGGCTGACCGACACGCGCCAGTGACACCAGTTCCATGCTCTGCTTGAGCTGACTCGGTCCTGGCCGCGCCTGTTTTTCGGAAAACTGACCAAACGTTTCGGGCCGGCACGACAAGACCAGCAGCGTCGCCGCCGTTAGCCCATGCAACGAGCCAAGGACGTCGGCCAGAGCATGCAAACCCGGCTGCCCGAGCTGTTCGAGAAGCTGATCGGCCTGATCAAACAGAATCGTGATGCTGGCTGGACGCCTCACGCTGACCAACCGAATCAACGAGCACAGCACGTAGCGCGCCGTCGCCTCCTGGTTGATCGTCTGCTTGGCCCCGATCCGCTCACGGTCTTTCGCAGCCAACTCCTCACCAGCCAGCCACGCAGTGACCAGCGCCCGCCTGTCGGTGTACGGAAACTGGACGATCACCTGCCGTGCCGTCGCATCCAGAGAGTTTTCTGTGGGTAGCGTCAACAAATAGGAACGAAGTCCGGGCTCGATCTGCGACCAGCTCTTCTGAGCCGCTTCGGCAAAATCCGCCAGTGACCGCCGCCGCCCGCCATCCAAACACAGCGGCCCAAGCTGCTTGAGCACCGCCGTCGGTCCCTGATACATCCCAACCCGCGCTGCGTCGAGCAGATCATAGGTCTGGGCATAGATCACTTCCCACAGCAGCCGATCAATCGGACGCTCCAGGGGACTGCCCTTTTTGTCGACACGACACAGCCCAGAGACAAGCTGTTTGAGCGTGAACCGAAATGGCTGCGCCAGATCGGGCAGCGCCGGAATCGCAACGACCAGCGACTCGGGCCGATGCTGCCGCCGGAGCCACCACAGCAGATGACTCTTGCCACTGCCGGGATCACCCACCAGCGCAATCATCTGCCCAAAGCCACGGCTCGCTTGTCTGAGCCCGCGCAGCAGCATCTGCCGTGCGTCGCCGTGAAGAGCAGCCACATCGACCAGATCCTCCTGATCGAGATCGCTTACCGCCGTGTGTGCGAAAGGATTGGCCGCCTGGGCCTTCGGTGCGCCATTGGTGGTCATGAGCGAAGACGAGCCTCTTTACCGTCGTGCTCATCATATCACGCCCGAGCGGCCACCGAATCGCCCAAAAACGCTAGAAATCAGCGGATTTGGCTAGTTTAGCCACTTGCGTGCTGGATCACCATTGCCCGCGACATCTCGGCCACCATCGAGAACCTCGAACTTGTGGCCGGGCCGCTTCTTACTTTGGGACTTGTCGCCCCCGGTGGACTTGCTGGACCCACTGCGTTTGCGACGCAGCAGCCGCCAGATCGACTGGCCGCCATGGTCCGAAAGCAACGCATAGGTCAGAAGCAACGTCACGACGTTTCCGCCAAGCTGCTCCCAGTCGCCACGCAGCAGGTCAGCGCACAGTCCAATCCCGATGAAAAACCACGCCAGCGTTCGCCCGGAAGTGAGCTGTTCGGTGCCCCACATCCGCACCTGCAAGCCGCCGTAAATCTGCGCAAAGCTGAGCAGCAGCATCGTGAAGATGGGTGCGCCCTCGATCGGAATCGGCACCAGGCCCGCCACCGAGGCAAACTGCGCATGGACTCGACCGAGCAATGCCACAACCAGCGAGGTCACCAGCAGCACCGTGGCGCTCCAGCCGACGATCCGACGCGGGCCGATCCGCTGCTCCACCGCGCTGCCGATCGACCACAGCAGCAGTCCCAGAAACAACAGCGCAAACGGGCTCAGGACCACAAGTGGTGCGGTGAGAAGTCGCCATGGCTGTTTGCCCAGCGCCAGCGATGGAATCAGCAGCAGATGGCTGCGAATCAGATCCCCCGTCACCGGCAGCAGCGACAAAAGGAAGGTGAGCGCAAAGACCGCGAAGACCACCGCGCAGCCCGGCATGACCTTGCTGCCCAGCCGAACTGTCACAAACCGCTGCTGAGGATGTTGAGCCATGTCCTAGAAGCCAAAGAGGCGTTTGAGATCCTTGGCGACCAGCAGCAGCATCAACCCGAGCAGGATCACCATGCCGACCATGTGGACAATCTGCTCGATGCGATGATTGACGCGCCGACGGGTCACAACCTCGATGCTCAGAAATACGAGGCGGCCACCATCGAGCGCGGGCAGTGGCAACAGATTGAAGAATCCGAGCAGCGCGCTGATCTTGGCCGCTAGCTCCAGTCCTTCGACGAAGCGCTGGCCAAGCTGCTGCGCAATCATCTGGGTGATGCCGATGATGCTGACGAAGTCGTCCATCTTCGCCTTGTGCCGCCCGGTAATCATGTTGGTGAGTGCAGTCACCTGCGCCACCGTCAGCCGCCACGGTTCGATCGCAGCCAGCTTCGCCGCAGCGCCTAGTCCGAGTCGCTCGCGATCGGGGCTGACGTTCATCTGGATGCCGATGCTGTAGCCTCCCTGGTTCGCGGCAGGCTTGACCACGACGGTCTTTAGCTCGGTACCACGGCGGACCTGGATTTCGAGAGGCTGGCCCCCGGAACCAGCAATCATGGGGCGAACCTCGTCGATCATGCCGACTGGACGACCATTGATGCGGGTGATGACATCGCCCGCGAGGAGTCCCGAGGCTTCGGCAGGCTGACCCGGAATCAGCTTCTGCACCATCGTCCCGGGTACGCCTGCGAAGAAGTTGATGAGGAAGAAGACCACGACCGCGAACACGTAGTTGACGACGGGACCAGCGGCGATGGTCAGAAAGCGCTGCCAGGCCGGACGGTTCGGATACGAGCGAGGATCGTCTGCCGCAATCGCCTCGTCGTCGGGATTCAGCCCAGCGATTTGGACGTAGCCACCAAGTGGAATCGCGCCAACTTGAAAGGTGGTTTCGCCACTCACCTTGCTAAACAGCGCAGGACCGAAGCCAATGGCGAAGCGGTCCACCCGCATGTTGCACCACTTGGCGACGATGTAATGACCCCACTCGTGGACGATGATCAGTACGCCGAGGGCCAAAATCGCCAGAGCGACATAGAACGCTGTAAGCATGCGCCACAGAGTAGCTGAAATGATTCGCCTCAGCCAAGCACACCCGGCCACCGAAAAGCCGGCATTGTCGCCGCACTAGCCATGTCGATGCGGTTCCGCAGACGGGCCGAAGCCGTCGCCCGCTGTGGTTCGCACCGAGCACCGCTTGCCGCTGGACCGGTAAGCGTGCGATGATCAACTAGAAGTCGTGCTACACGCTCGTTGGGAGCCACAGTCGGGGGGCTGTGCAGAGACCGACGCTAGGTCGCAAGCCACCCCAGGTGTTGCCACTCGCTGGCACGGTGCGATGGTTCAGCCTGCAAGCGAGAGTGAACGTGGGCTCGCTAAGTGGTCGAAAGCGCTGGCGTCACCGGTGCTGGTTGGCTGCGGAGGACCGACAAGCCAGGTCGATCTCCAAAGCGCAC